>NZ_AWFE01000013.1:0-129115 GCF_003263315.1 Hyphomonas sp. GM-8P | reverse complement strand
ACAGGATGGGCGGGTTTAGTGAGGGCAAGATAAAACGCTTGGCGCCAGGCCCTGCCTAACACCCTGTCTGCACATCGATTTTCAGGCGCCCTTTGCGCGGTTTCGAGACGCTCGGCGAACGGACGTAGTCCCCCGTAGTTATTGGAGGTTGTGGGGGCGCCAGGTAGTAGGAGGCGGTCTTGCCAGTGGATGATGACTTCACTCCACGTCTGTGCCGGATCAGGGATCGTGGACAGGCAGGTGGTCAGCCGCTTTCCAAGCGTTTGCGAAATGCGGCTGCGAGGCTTGGCCCGAAGGGTAAGGCTAGCCGCTATTCGGGGCGCAGTCTGGGCCGGGGATCTGCAACGGCGAGGCAGCTGGAATTTCAGCGCGGCAGAATAGCTGCGTTCCGCATGCGGCGGGTCGTTGTCAAATTCCACATATCGCGCGCCGGACGGTTGGCCGGAAATGGATCCTTCCGTGCGCATCTTCACTACATACAGCGTGATGGCGTTGAGCGGGACGGAAAAGGTGGTGAACTCTACGGGCGTGAGGGTGAAACGCCGGGCGCTTCGGACTTCCTCGAACGCAGCGAGAATGACCGTCATCAGTTCCGCATCATCGTGTCGCCAGAAGACGGAGTGGCGCTTGGTGATCTGCGCGAACATACACGCGCCCTGATGACACAGATGGAACGGGATCTCGGCACGCGTCTCGATTGGGTTGCCGTGGATCACCACAACACCGGCCATTCTCACACGCATATCGTCGTTCGTGGAAAGGATGCGCGGGGTAAGGATCTCATCATCGCGCCGGACTATCTGAAATCCGGTCTCCGGCAGCGCGCTTCAGACCTGGTCACGGAAAGGCTGGGACCGCGGCGCGATCTTGAGATTGCAAGAGCTCGGCATTCAGAGGTTCAGCGGGACAGGCTGACGGCAATCGATCGGGCCATGATGCGAGATGTCGAAGGGCGTGCACTGGCGATCAGTGGAACCGCTTCAAGTGAAGCCGATCGCTTTGATCACAGCCTTCGCCTTCAGCGGCTCAGCCATCTGGAGCGGCTGGGCCTGGCCACACAGATGGAGGATGGCCGCTGGCAGATGGCGGCGGACTGGGACAGGACGCTCGCAGACATGGGCCGTCGCAATGATGTCATCGCAACGCTGGCGCATCGGTTTGGGAAGAGGGATGGTGTTGAACGGCTTGCGAGCTTCGATCCGGCTCGACCGGCAGGCGGCAAGCTCGTCGGCACAGTACTGGCCGCATTTCCGGATGATGAGCTGCGAGATCGGCGCTCGATTGTTGTGGAGGATTTTGATGGGCGGCAATGGCTTGTCGATCTGGGGCAGGCGGAGCCTGGCTCCACACCTCCGGAAGGAGCAGTCGTCGAAGTCGGGTCGCGCAAGGCGAAGGAACGGAGTTCAGACCGGGTGATCGCAGATATCGCTGACAACACAGGCGGGCGCTATTCCGAGCGTCTTCATGCTGAGGCCGATCCATCCTCCACAGCCGCGTTCCGGCAAGCTCATGTCAGACGCCTGGAAGCACTCCGGCGGGCAGGCGTGGTCGAACGGATGCAGGATGGGAGCTGGGCTATTCCGAATAACTTTCTTGAGAAGGCTGTCGCGTTTGAAGCGGATCGGGCAGGGAGTGTCAGCCTGAAAACCCTGTCCTGGCTCACACTGGAAGAGCAGGTCACGCATCGGGGTGTGACCTGGCTGGATGAAGGACACGGGGACAAGGACGGAAGCCGATTGCGGTCTGTTCGACAAGCCCGGATCGCGTGGTTGCGGGAACACGAGCTGTTGGCGCCGGATGCAAATACGCTCGATGCAGAAGCCCGGGGCCGGCTCAGGCAAAGCGAACATGCTGCGGTTGTCGCGCGAATTGCCAAACAGTCTGGGCGCCAGCAAGTCGAGCTTCAGACGGGTGACACGATCACAGGAAAATATGAGCGCGCAATCAATCTTGGTTCTGGGCGCATTGCTGTCGTCGGCAATGCGAAGGAATTTGCACTGGTCCCATGGCGGCCGGAGATCGAGCGTCATCGCGGACGCGAGTTGGTCGCCAAACGAACCGCCCAGGGCGTGTCATGGACGATCGGGATGAGCCGGCAACGCGGCCTGTCACGTTAGGCACTTGCATGCCTTTGGATGAGACTGCCGAGCTTGCCATCGCGTCCGACTGTCGGAGGAGCCGGTGGCTGATCGAAGATGGCGATCTCTTCGTTCGACGCAAAGGACCTCGCCATGCGCCCCGGAAAAATCCTGCTCGGTCAAGTCCTCGTTGTCTTCATCCTGATTGTTCTGACGATCTGGGGAGCGACGCAGTGGACGGCCTACATGTTCGGATACCAGCCGGCCCTTGGGCACCCTTGGTTTTTCGTACGCGACATGCCGGTCTACAAACCCTGGCGCCTGTTCCAGTGGTGGTATGCCTATGAGGCCTATGCGCCAGGCGTGTTTGCACGCGCGGGCCTCATTGCCTCAAGCGGTGGATTGCTTGGTATCTTCGCCGCCGTCGTCGGTTCGGTGATCCGGAGCCGGGACGCCGCGAATGTTACGACCTATGGTTCGGCGCGCTGGGCTAAGCCGCATGAACTGAAGCGACATGGTCTGCTGGCAAGTGATGGCGTGTTTCTCGGCAAAGTCCAGCACGCCTATCTCCGCCATGACGGACCGGAACACGTCATGGCCTTTGCGCCCACCCGTTCAGGGAAGGGGGTGGGATTAGTTGTTCCGACCTTGTTGTCCTGGACCGGCAGCGCCGTCATTCATGACATCAAGGGAGAGAACTGGGAGCTGACATCCGGTTGGCGCTCGACTTTTTCGACCTGCATCCGGTTCGATCCGACCGATCGGCGCTCACCCCGTTACAACCCGCTCCTGGAAGTCCGACGCGGCGAATGCGAGGTACGGGATGTCCAGAATATCGCGGACATCCTTGTCGATCCGGAAGGTTCGCTGGAGCGTCGCAATCATTGGGAAAAGACCGGGCATTCCCTGCTCGTCGGGGTAATCCTGCATGTCCTCTACACCGAGAAGGACAAGACATTGTCGGGGTGTGCGAAGTTCCTCTCTAATCCGGACCGGACCTTCACGGCAACGCTCACAAGAATGATGCGGACGAAGCACTTAACAACTGAGGCGGGAGAGCGTTCTGTCCAACCCGTAGTGGCTGAAGCCGCGAGAGACCTCCTGAACAAGTCCGAAAATGAACGCTCCGGTGTGCTGTCGACCGCTATGAGTTTCCTCGCACTCTACCGTGACCCGGTGGTCGCTGCGGTGACGTCAGCGAGCGACTGGCGTCTTACTGATCTTGTGGACGCCGCACGGCCAGTTTCGCTTTACCTAGCCTGTCCGCCCTCCGACATGTCGCGGACGAAACCGCTGATGCGCCTTATCCTCAATCAGATCGGGCGGCGGCTGACAGAAGAGCTGCCGGACGCGAATCGGCGGAAATTGCTCATGATGCTGGATGAGTTTCCCGCACTCGGACGCTTGGATTTCTTCGAGTCTGCGCTTGCCTTCATGGCAGGGTACGGCATCCGTGCCTATTTGATCGCCCAATCGCTCAATCAGATCGAAAAAGCCTACGGTCCGAACAATTCGATCATGGACAACTGCCATGTCCGGGTCGCGTTCGCGACAAATGATGAGCGGACAGCCAAGCGGATATCAGACGCACTCGGGACCAAGACAGAGCTTCGGTCCCAGAAGAACTATACGGGCCACAGGCTCGCTCCCTGGCT
This sequence comes from Hyphomonas sp. GM-8P, assembly GCF_003263315.1. NCBI lineage: Bacteria > Pseudomonadati > Pseudomonadota > Alphaproteobacteria > Hyphomonadales > Hyphomonadaceae > Hyphomonas > Hyphomonas sp. GM-8P. The sequence goes on along the minus strand of NZ_AWFE01000013.1, from coordinate 125,382 downwards.
CAGCCACATGATGGTGTCTCGCCAGGAAACGCAGAGGCCATTGCTGACGCCGGGGGAGGTTATGCAGCTGCCAGCCCGAGATGCGGTCATCATGGTGTCGGGCGCACCACCTGTGCAGGCGAAGAAGCTGCGCTATTTTGAGGACCGGAACTTCACACGAAGGATGTTGCCGGCGGCTGGTGTTGAGATTGCTTCCATGAATGATGCGGACAACTGGTCCCGATTGATTGAAGGGGACACGGTGGCGTCCGCCGATGATGTTATCCCAATAGATGCAGCTGAGGGCGGGCTTGAACGGGTACCGGATCTTGTTGTGCCACCTGAGGAAGCGAGCCCTGATCTGGAACCCGATCCCGAGTCGCCTGATGAAGGTGATCCCGATCCATTCGAGGCGCGCCACCTCGAAACCATCCGTAGGGCGGCAGCGCTCGATCTGGCCGACCCTGACACTTTGCCGGATTTCTGAGCCATGCCCAAGCCACGGATCAATTTGAGGCTTGCTGCAGGTGTTTACGCCAAACTTGATGAGGCTACGCGGCATCCAGGCGTTACCAAATCTGCCATCATCGAGCAGGCGCTTCGGGAGTATTTTAATCCTGAGGTCAAATTAAGGTTTGAAGAACGCATTATGGCGCGCCTAGATGCCTTTGATGTTCGTCAGGGTGAAATCGAACGTGATGTCGGCTTTACGCTCGAGGCACTCGGTCAGTTTGTTCTCTATTGGCTGACCAGGACTGATCCTCTTCCGGAAAGGGAGCGGGACGCGGCGCATGCGTTGGGACAGAGACGGTTTAGGTACTTCGTTGAGCAAGTGGCCAGGAAAGTGAAGAGTGAGGGAAGCTGCTTCCCAAAATGAAGTGATCACCACATAGTGGGTAACGTAGGTTAACCTTGGCAAGCTCCAGCAATCACTCGACACTGAATAAAAATCAGCTCACGCACTAACGGATAGTGACTGAAATCCATGTTCGAGGAAGCTTGTGCGTTGTCGGGTAGCAAGAGCCATTCAAATTGACGTATCAGAATCTGCGACGTGACCGAGCGACAGTGATCCGGATTTGATGTTAGTTTTGCGGCGGATTTCCCGAAGGAGAGAGTTCGAAGGGAAGAAAAAGCGCTATTCGACCGAGCGGATCGTGGCGGCCCTAAAGCAGGGCGAGATTGGAATGTCTGTAGCGGACTTGATCCGCCAAATGGGGATCACCGGGCAGTCCTGTTACCGGGGGAAGAAGAAGTATGGCGGGCTGGGATCTGACTAGTTCCGGGAGCTGAAGCAGGTCTTGGAGGAGAACATCCGGTTGAAGACGCTCGTTGCGGAACCAAGCCTCGACAAGGCGGCCCTTCAGGGCGTTCTGTCAAAACGTTCCCCGACCATTGCTCATGAAACAGGTTGTTGATTACGTGACGGCGACGCACGGTTACGGCCGGCGCAAGGCTTGCCGTCTGACGCGCCAGCATCGCTCAGCGCAAAGGAAGTCGCTGCGTACGGGCCCACTGACCGAACGGTGCCAGCGCATGGATGAGATCGTGGCGACACAGATCAGGTTCGGATACAGGCGGGTGGATGTCATGCTGAAGCGCGAGGGCTGGCAGGTGGACCAGAACGTTGTTTATCGTCTCTATCGCGAAGAAGCCTGTGTTTACGGGCGGAACGGCTCCGCAGGCGCAAGATGGCGGTTCATCGGGAGGCCCGCTGTCAGCCATCCCGGCCGAACCAAGCCTAGAGCATGAATTTTGTTCATGACCAACCATCGAAAGGTGATAAGATCAGCTTACTGACCGTTGCAGGCGTGTTTGCGCGGGACTTGTTCGCCATTGAAGTCGGCTTGCGTCTACGAAGTGAAGATGTGGTCCGGGTGTTGAGCCGGCTGGTCTGGTTGCCAGGACGGCCAGAGACGGTATTTTGCGAAAATGGCGCGGAATTTACCGGACAGATCATCGACCCCTGGGCCCATCATCACAGCGGCCGGATGGACTTCTCTCGTCCCGGCACACCGACAGACAATGCACACATTGAATCGTTCAACAGTACGCTGCGCGACGAGTTCCTGAACGGGAACTAGTTTGCCTCGCTAGCCGATGCGCAGCGGTTCGCTGACGCGTGGCGGATCGACTACAATGAGAGCCGGATTCATATGGCTCACAATGGAAAAAACGTTGGCGGATTTGCCGAAATTTCAGGCCTGTGCCATAGTGGCGAGGTCCAACTTGCCGCTGGATTTTAGCGTCAAGGCCGAACCACCGATCCCAAGCGCGTCAAGAAACCGACAGGCTAAGAAATCTGACTGACCGCCTCGGTAGGTCAGACCAGGAACGATAAATGCCAAACACTGTGAGTGAAGGGAAAACTAAAATTGGCTTCTCGTATGGTACACTCCAGCCTACTATTTTGACATTCTGCGTGGACACCAAATTACTATCGAGAAGACCGCCATTCTGGAAGAGTTAGAATAAAGCTATTGTCACACCCTACAGTACTGTAAATTAAGCTTCCGCCTTGAGCCTCTGCAGCCACCAGTGCAAGATCCAGCCATGCAGGGGCAAAGCCGCCGGGGGGCATGCTTAAAGATGAGCGATCTCCATTCAATTTGTGAACTGTTGGTAGGTTAAGCATAATGGCGTCGGATGTAATCTTAAGACTGGCGCCTGGTCCGACTACAACGCGAATATTTGTATTCTGCTCGCAGTTACTCAGTATCCCCGAAATCAACGTAATCAGCGTGGTGGACACCACTAGATCTGACCCAAAAGAAGGAGTTGGTGCGTCGATCTTCAGGGAAATGGACTTGCCGTCTCGGATAGCAATTGGCGCAAGCTCGGCGATCACCTGCCGTGAAAGTGCATCCAGTTGCAATGGCTGCTGACTCGGGGGCGCTGGTGTCTTGCTGCTCGAAAGCAGGAGCAGGCGGTCTGCGGACTTAGATAGTAAGCTAATGATCTTTCGTGGCAGAAGCGATTCGTCAGTTTGCAGCTTATCTGCTGATAGCGTCAAAATTCCAATGGAGTTTTTTAATTCATGAGCAGCGCGGTCCGAAAAATCCTCCTGTCGGTGTTTGTAAGCGACGAGTTTTGATGTCAGGTTGCTTGCTAAAATGGCGAGTGACTCAATCTCACGAGGCAAAGCAACGTCGACCGGGATGGTGGGCAGAGATTCAGATTCTTCGAAGAACTGCTTGGTTGCTTTACTCAAGTGATTGGATATGTGGCGGATCGTTAGGGCGGTGCCAACGGCGAATATGATAACAACCACAATTGCGGGGGGGAGAGCGTGTCGCATCAAAGCTTCAGTGCTGTGACTGTTTGACAATTCGGTTTTATCGATAGTTCCAAACTGCCGGACAAGAGCCACACTAAGGCCAATTAGTGCTATTGCTCCGGACCAGGACAATCCCGCGACAAGGCTTCTTGAGATTGATTTCATTGCTCTTGCAGTATCTCTGTTATGATTGAAAAACAAGATGCATCACAATACCATGTTTATTCCTATTCCTCCAACGCTGTGAATAAAGTAGCTTCGGCCTATACTCCCGCAGCATGGGTCAAATTGTTTGTGTGGGGAGTGGGCTAGTTTGAGATCGCCAATCTTCTTCTGTTCTAATCACGAGATTGTTGTCGGTGTTATAGTTCAAGTGCTGAGGAATAGGGGATTGTGGGGCGGTCCTGCTCCGCCAGGCGTGGCAGGATGGCTACTCTTCGATATTTATCTGTCGGCTCTTTGCGACAGCGGCACGCCGATTGCTGCGTGTGTGCAGGCCACTTATGAATGCCGCAACGCCAGCTCTTGTGACTGGCGCATAGGCCAGCATTGGGCCTGACCTGGCAACGTTCTCCGCTGTCCCAGTGAGTTGCTCGCCTCTCAGCTAGGTATAGCCAAGAGCCGCGTCGAGCAGGCTGTTCCCGCCGATAGCCCTGTCAGAATTACGTCGACCTGAATTTGCATTCTAAACGTGTCGCATCTTACAAGTGAGTTAATTTGGTAAAAATGGCATTGAAAGTTTAGCGGATACGTTCCCGGATGTCGCATTGTCTATTTAATTGGAGCAAATCATTTCGCGATTAATCCCATTTGGATTGGTAAAAATTCCTACGCGAGTTTCCTGTTCTCGGACAAAAGTGCCTTCAGATCTAGGGTGACATTAAACCTTGACCTGTCGATAATGAGAACTGATATAAAAGGCCGAGGTGAAAGTGATTTCGCGCAGCTATCCACTGCAGACAGTTTGAGAGATGTCTCTGAAAAGAGTAACAAAGAGTGTTTCAAGGCTCATCATCGCGGTGATGGTTTTGGCCTGTATGGCGTCCCCAGTAAGTGCGGCTGCTGATCTCTCTATTGCTTGCGACGATGTTCACAGTCTCTCGGTGGATGTTGATTTGTCTGATGATAAGCCATCCGACGACGCGGCTCCAGAAGCCGTTGATCATCCGCTTCATCACTGCGGTGGTTGTCATATTCACATTTTGGCAGAAGCGTGTGGTGAAAAGGTGGATGCCAACAACACTCTATCTCTTCGGCCCGACCTAAATCGGACAATTGCTGAACAATCCGGTCCAGACGGACCATATCGACCGCCTCGAGTTTAGATCACGACGTCCATAACCGGAATACGCAATACTTTTGCGTAGTTAGTGAATCTATCCGAGGAAATATATCCTATGAATCCCCTATCTCGCGGCATGTTTGTCGCATTGGCTCTGCCATGTCTGGCAGGTCAAGCTATCGCCGATGGCTGTGGTCCCTCGTCGACCCAATTCGAAAACCCCGGGCGAAGCTCACCACTGACTCTTGAAATGGCGGTTCGACGGGCTGGTCTTGCCTCTCCCGAGGTCTTGGAGGCCGCCCTTGAGGCAAGAGCCGCGTCTGCTGACGCGGATCAAGCCGGGAGGTGGCTCAATCCGTCTGTTTCGATAGAAACGGAAAATTTTGCAGGGGCGGGCCCTCTTAAAGGTTTCAATTCATCTGAGAGTACACTCACCATTGAGCAAACCGTCCAACTTGGCGGAAAGCGACGTCTTTCCGAGCGGGCTGCCAGGGCACAAGCTGCGTTGGCAAATGCCACGTGCGATGTTCGGCGTTTGGAAGTCCAAACGCTTGCGGGAGAATTGTATCTTGATCTGCAAGCAGCTATCGAGATGGCCAAAGTTGCCTCCGATGCGGCGACGCTGGCGGGAGAATTTTCAAACATTGTTGCGCGAAGAGTGGAGGCGGGGGCATCTGCGCCTCCAGAGCTCGCAAGATCACGCGCGGAAGAGGCTGTTCTTCAGGCAACAGCCGAAGCGGCTCGCGGTGAGGTTGAAGCAAGAGCCTTCGCCCTTGCATCCGTTTGGGGGCAGGCACGGGTCGATTTTGGATTACCCGTCCCCGCTGGTGTCACAGCTTTCCAAGTTGAATTGACGCGGTCAGTTGCTGACCGGTCACACCCAAAACTCGCTGAGGCGGACGCGGGGTCGGCAGCGCGCCGCGCTGCCACGGATCGAGCCCGCGCAGGCGCATGGCCGAATGTGACGCTTTCAGCGGGGTTCCGCAGATTTGAACAGACTGGAGATAATGCGTTCCTTGCGGGAGTCAGCGTCCCTCTACCTCTATTCGACCGCAATCAGGACGCGACCCGCGCGGCCCGGTTGAGATCTCAGGGGGCTGAATTGAACTCGATGGCCGTAGAAGCTCGATTGAGAATTGAGCAGGCAAGTCTTGTGGCTCGTAGTCGGACCTACAGATCCCGACTTGATCGGCTTGAAGGTGAAGCACTTCCGTTGGCTGAACAAGCCTATTTTGCTGCGGCTGAAGGATACCGCGTTGGAAAGTTCGATCTGACGGCGACACTCGATGCGCGTCGTAGTCTCATCGAGACACGCGCCGCAGTCATTCAAGCACGCCTTGCGCTTGAAACCGAAATGCTCCGGCTCAGTGCCCTGATCGGTGCTGCACCGTTTGAAGGAAATTACCAATGAGAAAGAACATATTGTACGTGACATTGCTGGCGCCCAGCTTCCTGTTTCTGCCCGCATGCGGTGTCGACAAAGTCACCAATGGTGCGATGGCGGAGGCCGCGGCTGTATCTGATGAAGATCATGATGGGCATGATGAAGAAAACAGTGATGGCAGTCACGAAGAAGCTAACGCTGACGAGCATGTCGAATTGAGTGCGGAAGAAGCCGCGGCGTCTGGAATTGTTATTGCGCAGGCCGAACGAGGCGATGTGTCTGTCCCATTGGATCTACCTGCGGAAATCCGCTTCGATGCTGATCGTGTTGCGCGGGTTTCCTCCAAAGTGGAAGGAATTGTTTCGCGGATGTACGTTGGCGAAGGAGATAGCGTTAAAGCCGGATCTGCGTTGGCGCTTTTAACTAGTAGAGAGCTTTCTGGTTTGAAGGCCGACTATCTAAGTGCGCTTAGTGCTGAGCGTCTATCCAAGGCTGATCTTGATAGGGAAGAGAAGCTCTGGGAGCAGAAGATTACTTCGGACGCTGATGTGCAGTCCGCGAGGGCCGAGTATGCCGCTGCCAAAGCGACGCGACAGGCAACCGAGAACAGACTGCATGCGGTTGGTGTAAGCGACAGACTTCTGAGTGCTCTCGGCGAGACCGAGGATGGGGCGTTTGGGGAAGCAATTGTAACCACGCCGATTTCTGGAAGAGTGATTCAGCGAAACATTTCTCTGGGTGAGACAGTGTCGACGGATGCCGACCCGTTATTTGTGGTTGTCGATGACTCTGTCGTTTGGGCGGATATTGCGGTGTATAAAGAAGACTTGTCCAAAGTGGATTCAGGCATGAAAGTGGATCTCCTGCGCGACGGCGGAGGGGTGTTGGCGACAGGGACGGTCTGGACCGTATTACCTGTAATTAATGAGACGTCTAGGACTGCCACCGCACGAGTCATTGTTGAAAACTCTCAACGCCAAATGAAACCCGGTCAATTTGTGACGGCGAGGCTTTCCACAAATGCAACAAGATCCGTTGTGCGTGTAAGTTCAGACGCAATTGTACTGGTTGAGGACTTTCCATCCATTTTTGTTCCTACGGATGATGGCTTTGAACCGCGTCGGGTCGAACTGGGAGCAAGCGCTCTTGGGTTTACAGAAATCCGCTCTGGGCTGCTCGAGGGCGAACGCTTCGTGTCGAAAGGGGCCTTCACCTTGAAAGCCCAGTTGGAAAAAGATGCCTTTGGCGACGGCCACGCCCACTAGGAGAATACCATATGTTTAGCTTGATGCACCGACTCGCCGGTGGGCGGCTGCTTGCCGCCATCGCCGCTCTCGCTCTATCTATTGGCGGACTGTTTGCGTTCCGCAACTTGCCAGTTGACGCGTTTCCCGATCCGTCACCGTCCCTTGTCCAGGTTTTCACCGAGACGGAGGGACTTTCTCCGGAGGAAGTTGAGCGGTACGTAACTTATCCCATAGAAACGGCAATGTCAGGATTGCCCAAAGTGAAGGAAATTCGTTCGACCTCGAATTTCGGCCTGTCAGTTGTAAACATTTACTTTCAGGATGGGACCGATGTCTATTTCGCAAGACAGGTTGTTGGTGAGCGTCTCAGCGAAGCAACGGATGCGATACCGCAGGGATTTGGAACACCAAAGATGGGGCCGATTTCGACCGGCCTCGGGATCATTATGTACTATCGTCTGATCGATGAAACGGGCACGCGCTCTCTGGTCGAATTGCGGGAAATTGCCGATTGGATGATCAAGTATCCTCTTCAATCTGTTGAAGGTGTGACAGAAGTTCTGTCGCTAGGTGGCTTTGAAAAGCAATACCAGATACAGTTGGACCCAAATCAACTTACCTCTTATCAGCTCCACGTCTCAGACGTTATTGATGCACTAGAAGCAGCTAACAAGACGGCAGGTGCGCAGTTCATCGAAGTTGGTGCCGAGCAATTTACGGTCCGAGGTGTCGGTCTTGCCCGAACGTTGGATGACTTGCGGGAAACCCCAGTCAAATCCGCTGATGGACGTACAGTCAGAGTCAACGACTTGGGAGATGTTGTCATTGGCGGAGGAGTTCGCCAAGGCATGGCAACGGCCAATGGACAGGGCGAAGCGGTAGCCGGGCTGGTTCTGAAACTGTATGGCTCGAATACGTCAGACGTAATCAAGGCCGCCAAGTCGCGTTTCGATCAGATCAACGAATCCTTGCCAGAAGGAGTGAGGGCCATTCCCTATTATGATCAGGGAACGCTGGTTGAGAAGGCTGCTGCAACTGTAACGACAGCATTGTGGCAGGGGGCTTTGCTTGTCGCTGTAGTTGTCTTTTTGTTCTTGGGAGGGTGGCGGCCGAGCCTTGTGGTGGTGCTATCCATTCCGTTTTCTGTCGGGTTTGCATTCATTTCGATGAATGTGCTCGGTATTGGCGCAAACCTCATGACACTGGGCGGCATTGCAATTGCGATCGGAATGATGGTCGACGGCGCAATTGTCATCGCTGAGAATGTAGAACGTGGCTTCAGAGAGAGGGAAGGAGCAGAAGATGACAGAAGTACAGTCGCACGTGCTAGTGCGGAAGTTATTGCTCCCCTGATTGCGGCGGTAGCTGTCGTTATCATTGTGTTCCTGCCGCTCTTTTCGCTTCAGGGTACTGAAGGTAAGACCTTTCGCCCACTTGCTGCATCGGCTGCCTTGGCGATGACAGGCTCATTGATTTATGCCTCCTTAATTGCTCCAGCTATGGCGCTTGGTCTTATGAGGCCACCCAAACGGAACGAGGGGGGGGGCGACAATCGGCTAACCCGGCTTGTCAGACCGCTCGCCGAGTTTTTTGTACAGAGACGGCTGGTCGCTATCGGGTTGGCTCTCACCCTGCTTCTTGCCGGTGGGTTTTCTGCAACGCGATTGGGCTCGGAATTCACTCCGGCGCTGGAGGAAGGGGACGTCCTCCTTCGTGTTACGATGGCGCCGTCTATATCGCTAAGCGAGGCGAGGGAGACATCTACCAGAGTTGAAAGCCGTCTATTGGCGAGTTTCCCTGAAATCAGTTCTGTTGTCAGCCGCATAGGACGTGGTGAGGTAGGGGCTCACGCAGATCCGGTTAACAGTATTGAGGCGTTTGTTGCGCTCAAACCGAGAAGGGAATGGCGAAAAGGACTTGGGCCCAATGAGCTTCGGGCCGCAATTTCCGATAATCTCGCAGCGTTCCCTGGAATACGCGTGAACGTTGGTCAGCCGATTGCAATGTCCATTGATGAGCTTGTAACCGGTACCAAAGCTCAGCTTGCGGTAAAAATATTTGGACCCGATACGGATGTTTTGCTGGGCAGTTCTCAGCAGCTGCAATCTGTTCTGCAATCTGTTCCAGGGGCGGCCGATGTCCAGGCGGACCAAATCACCGGCGCACCTCAGCTTATTATATCACTGAACCGACCGGCGCTCGGTCGATATGGATTGAGTATCGAAGACGCTCTTGATGCATTGCGATCCGGAGTCGGTGGTGCTGAGGCGGGCGTGGTCTTTGAGGGGGTGCGCCAGTTTCCAGTTATCGTACGTTACACTGAGCAAGATCGAAACACGCCGGAGGCAATCGGACGCATAATACTTGAGTCTGCGACTGGTGCGCGAGTCCCTTTGGAAAGTGTTTCAACTATCCAGGAAGTAGTGGGGCCACGACAGATCACACGTGAGAACGGCGAGCGCTTTATCACGGTCCAGCTCAATGTTCGTGGACGAGATATTGGTAGCTATGTTGCTGATGCTCAGGAGGCTGTGACTTCGCAGTTGAAGTTGCCACCTGGCTATCGAATCGAATGGGGGGGGCAATTTGAATTGCAACAGGAAGCGAACCGTCGATTCGCAGTTGTGATACCCGTCACTTTGGGTATCGTTTTCCTCATCCTTCTGATGACGTTTGGACGAATGAAATCGGCGATCCTGATACTGCTGAATATTCCTCTTGCTCTAACGGGCGGTGCGATGGCGCTTTGGTTCAGTGGATTGCCGGTTTCGGTGCCTGCAACTGTCGGCTTTATTGCATTGTTCGGTATAGCTTTGGGAAATGGAATGGTGCTTGTCAGTTTCATGGATGACTTCGCAAGATCCGGGCGAGATCGAGATGAGCTTGCCGTTGACGCGGCAGGCCTCAGAGCCCGGCCTGTACTGATGACAGCTATGACCACTGCGCTCGGCTTGGCGCCGCTGCTGTTCGCAACGGGGGTGGGGGCGGAAGTTCAGCGACCACTCGCAACAGTTGTAATGGGCGGCCTTGTGTCATCAACTGTATTAACACTTCTTGTGTTGCCGGCTTTGCACCGCTGGTTTGCTCCCAAGCCCGACGCGCATCATTCCATGTTGGAGGCTGAACATACGCATCCAACTTCCAACTAGCGCTTAATCCCAATCATATCACTCTCGCAGTCAAACTGGTTGCGGGAGTGATATTATCGCCCAGCTGGGATGAGTGAGTGCGTGATGTTGGGCGGAAGCGCGCGGATCGAGATTTCTCTCCTGGAGTGGATTTGTGCTTGTAAACCCTTGGGCTGGGGCAACAAATTCTTCTCGGCCTTCCAATGTGTTCTGGGAAAATTCCCATACTGAGGAAGAGGTTCGATGTGTGTGTTCCTTAGACGGAAGGAAATTCTATAGTCAGGGTGTATCATGAAGGATAATGTTATTGGGTTTCTGAATTCGGCCAAGGGGGCGGGGGCCCTCTTGCTCACCTCAATGGTGATGGCTTTCGTTTGGGTGAATTCACCCTTCGCGGCTTCTTACGAGTTGATCCACCATGCTCAAGTGTCAGTGAGTATTGGGGACTTCGAGCTTGGGAAGCCAATGATCTCGTGGATCAATGAAGGCCTTATGGTCATATTCTTCTTTCTGGTAGGTCTGGAAATAAAGAGAGAGGTCTTGGCTGGACAACTTTCGTCGTTGTCTCAGTTAGCTCTACCTGCATTCGGAGCATTCGGAGGTATGTTAGTGCCTGCTCTGGTGTACCTATATTTCAATCAAGGAGACCAAGAGGCGATCCGGGGGTGGGCCATTCCCGTCGCAACCGACATTGTTCTCGTCTTGGCGTTGTTGGCGATACTAGAAAATAGGATCCCACTTTCTCTAAAGATATTTTTGACCGCATTAGCTGTATTTGATGACCTTGGGACGCTTGTTGCGATCGCTGGATTCTATTCACATGGGCTGAGTGCACTTTCTCTGGCCTTGGCGGGTGGGGGACTAGGCGCGCTCGGTGTTTTGAATAGAATTGGGGTGTTTCGCATTAGCCTTCATTTGACGATAGGGCTCTTCATCTGGCTGGCGATTCTTGAATCTGGAGTCCACGCGACGATCGCAGGCGTACTTATCGCTTTTATGATCCCACTCAGTGTGGGTGACGAACCGATTCTGGAACGTATTGAGCATGCGCTGGCCCCCTGGGTTGCTATGTTAATCATCCCAGTCTTCGCGTTTTTCAATTCTGGAATTAGTGTAAGTGATCTGACTGCGGATAAAATACTGAGCCCGGTAAGTATCGGTGTGATTCTTGGGCTTTTTGTCGGTAAGCAGCTGGGGGTGATGCTGGGTGTACTTATTGCGGTAAGGTTTCGGCTATCCAGGTTACCGGCAGGGTGCGATTGGTATCACATGTACGGCGCGGCCGTGCTGACCGGCGTGGGATTCACGATGGGCTTGTTCGTCGTCGGTCTCGCGTTTAGCCAGGCTGGCTTAATTCTGAGTACAAACTTTAGCGTTATTATTGGGTCGTGCCTCTCAGCTGTAATGGGACTTGCAATTCTATCTGCAAGGTCGATTGCTTTTGATGCTACAGATCAAAGAAAATCGAAGAATATGTAGCGCAAATCACCTCGATCACATTGGGGGATGCGAGAGGATGAAATTTGTTAGCGGCCCACAGCGACCATTCGTTTGCGATATGGAAGCAAGTCAATGAGGAGAGGCCTGGACAGCTAGATCCGTCCTTGTTGGTGTCAGGCGATTGACCAGGTTGTCGAGAATGCTGCCCCAAGAGAATAACGCAAAAATTAATGGTAGTTCACAACAACCTCGGAGGAAGCCATACCGTGTCAAAATCAGAGCAGCCAACCCAAATCAGGCGTCCCCGCGGCGAGCGTTCACACAGTGGTGTCTTTCAGAGTCTATTGGGTCATCGGGCAGAACTGATTTTTGCGTTGGTTTGTGGATTGGTTCTAGCCGTTGGCTGGCTGGGCCCAAAAGTCGGCCTCATGTCAAATAAATCTGCCTTCTTTTTTCTGCTGGGAGCCTATTTTTTCGGCGGATATTTTGCATTGAGGGAGGCTATCGCCAAGATCGTCTCCGGAGTCTTTCAGGTAGACTTTTTGATGATCGCGGCGGCTGTCGGTGCCGCCGCCCTTGGGGAGTGGGCAGAAGGGGCGTTCCTGCTATTCCTGTTCGCGATCGGACATGCGCTTGAACAGTACGCCATGACGCGTGCAAAGGATTCAATTGCTGCACTTGCAGACCTCGCGCCCGACGTGGCGAGGGTGAGGTGCGGTGAGGATATCCAGGAGATAGCCCTAGATGCCTTGAAGATCGGCGACATCGTAATCGTTCGCTCCAATGAACGTATTCCGGCTGATGGCTTTGTCACGCGTGGAACGAGCGCCGTCAATCAGGCCCCAATCACCGGAGAGAGCGCCCCTGTCGACAAACGACCTGTCGAAGACGTCGTCGTGACCAGGGCAAATCCGGATAAGACAAGTGCGGAGCACCATGTGTTTGCCGGCTCTATCAACGGTGCTGGGAGCCTGGAGATTGAAGTGTCTCGTCTTTCGGCTGATACGACGCTCGCGCGCGTGATCGACATGGTCAGTTCGGCAGAGACCCGTCAGTCGCCCACGCAGAGCTTCACCCGCAAGTTTGAGCGTATCTTCGTTCCTCTGGTAATCGGACTCGCTATAGCGACATCACTTTCTTTTCTCGTCTTTGATGAAACGGTAGCGGACAGTTTCTACCGCGCGATGGCGGTTCTTGTGGCTGCAAGCCCATGCGCGCTGGCGATCGCAACGCCGAGCGCTGTCTTGTCGGGAATCGCGAGAGCCGCACGTGGAGGCGTCGTGATCAAGGGCGGTGCGCCACTTGAAGCTCTGGGGCGCGTCGAGGCGGTAGCCTTTGACAAGACTGGCACCCTCACGGAGGGAGAGCCGAAGCTTGTCGACATAGTTCCAAACGAAGGTAGCAATGAGGAAGAATTGCTGTCCGTCGCTGCCGCCGTGGAGTCACTTAGCGATCATCCCCTTGCAGAAGCTGTTGTGCGTGATGCCTCGCGCCGCCTAGGTGCGCCGGTCAGCCCCGCCACAGAGTTCTCGAGCCTGACAGGACGCGGCGTATCGGCGATTGTGAAGGGTAAACCCGTTCACATAGGCAAGTCTGACCTGTTCGCCGAAATTCCGGGTGCTCCCATTCCGGCAGGTCTGGATGCTCGCGCGAAGGACCTGGCGAATTGCGGGCGCACGACCATGATTGTCCGCCACGGCGACCGCTATCTCGGTGTGATCGGTTTGATGGATGCGCCCCGCAAGGCAGCGAGGCCCGTCATTGCAAGGCTGAGAGAGCTTGGAATCAGGCGGATGATGATGATTTCCGGTGACAATCAACGGGTCGCAGATGCCGTCGCAGGAGAGATCGGGCTCGATGAGGCATTCGGCAATCTGATGCCTGAAGACAAGGTAGTCAGGATCGCTGAGATCAGCAAAAGTGGGGGCGTTGCCATGGTGGGAGACGGGGTCAATGATGCCCCGGCGCTCGCAAATGCAACTGTCGGAATTGCTATGGGCGCTGCAGGTTCTGATGTGGCGCTTGAGACAGCCGATGTTGCGCTTATGGCGGACGATCTCGAGACGTTACCCTTCGCCGTTGGGCTCAGCCGTTCGACTAGCCGAATAATTCGCCAGAACCTGTTCGTCAGCCTCGGCGTAGTGGGATTCCTGATTCCGGCAACCTTACTCGGGCTGGGGATTGGGCCGGCTGTGGTTGTTCATGAAGGCTCGACTCTCGCTGTTGTTGCGAATGCTCTGCGGTTATTGGGATATGACACTTCGTTCCAGAGTAATTTGTCCCGCTGAAAAAAAAGGGGGTCCACCCTGTTCCACTAGCCAGCAGCACTATTCAGGAACTTCATAGAGGAAATTACTTTAACAGCTCTGACCCAGCCCCTTGATCCGGGCCGCTTATTTGGAGACTCCGTTCGCCTGTTGAACTTGACCCCATTCCTGGACCATGCCCAAGCCACGGATCAATCTTCGCCTTGCGACCGATATCTACGCTAAGCTTGATAAGGCAACGCCGAGACCTGGTGCAACGAAGGCAGCCAGGCGCTTCGAGAGTACTTTGATCCTGAGGTCAAAACTGGGCTCGAGGAACGCATTCTGGCGCGCTTGGATGCCTTTGAAATCCGTCAGGGTGAAATCGAGCGAGATGTCGGCTTCACGCTTGAGGCGCTTGGTCAATTTGTTCTCTACTGGCTGACTCGGACAGATCCTCTTCCAGAAGGGGAGCGGGAAGCGGCGCACGCGCTTGGGCAGAGAAGGTTCAATTATTTCGTCGAACAAGTTGCGCGAAAAGTAAATGGTGACGGGAGTTTGCTTGCCAGCCTTTGAGCTAGATTCATTCGATATCGACTCTTGCTCTGAGACCCAACCTTGGACTGAGCCGCTCCCAAAGCTGCCCTCACTCGGGGATGGAGTTTTTGGCGCTTCCTCACCTTCGCGGGCTGGCTTCGCCGAGGTGATTCATTGGTGTAATCGGGGGGCATGTTTCCCCACGCGCAAGTGCACATCCATCCTGTTGTGGCGGTCGACGGCTATTCATTGGTCGAGAGGCCATGCAACAGTTCCTGATGCGCTCGCCTCGCGTCAGCGGTGATTGCATTGCTAAGCCATACGGAGAACAAACCTCAGCATGGCACACCTCCTTCCTTATGCGTTATGACGCCGTCGGTTTCGCGATTTCGGCGAGTGCATACGCCAATACGAGCGGAGGACGAGCCGACACGCTGAGATGAAGACGGAGCATGTCATGAGTTTGACCGAATTGGGCAGCAAGGGATGCCTCTGAAATGAATATCGATGGTTTGGACGCGAAAACTTGCCCGATTTCGATGTCATCCCAGAAAAGGGAATCTCCAATCCCGGTGCCGAGCGCTTTGGCGATCGCTTCCTTCGCCGAGAATATACCAGCGTAGGCAATGACAGGATTGGCGGCGCGCTCTGCCCAAGCAAGTTCATTAGGACGGCAAAACTGATTTGTGAAGTCGCGGCCAAATTCTTTTACGGACGCAGAGAGTCGGGGAATGAGACATATGTCATGTCCGACTCCAAAGATCATGGCGTGACATCGCAGCTACTTGTGCCTGAGCTGACGACTTTCCGGTTTGTTGATTTATCGGGGCGGTTTGATGCTCCCGCCGACAAGAATGCAGTAACGCGCATTTCGAGATTCCAATCGGCGGGAAAGGTCGGGTAGGGGATCGGTTCATGGTCCAGGTGGTATTTCTGCTTAATACGCGTCCGGTTTGCGGTCCCCACGATTTCGGGATGGGCAACGCGAGCATATTTGGAAATCTCACAGAATAGGTTCTGGCAATCTATGGGCTGCAGTCGCCGACCAAACAACGAAGGGGGCGAGAGCCTGTAGGCGCCAGCAAGCTGCTCCTGATTTTGATGGACGTGCATGATCACCTGTTCCGGTGTCATGCCATCCAGTTCAGAAAAGCACTTGGCAATTCCGTCAATCGCCCCTGGGCCTGCAACAACGAGATCGGATTCGTCGAAGTGCAGCATTGATGAATAATTGAGGTCGATCGTGAACTGGAAGGCAAGAAACCGTCCGAGACCCGGCCACTCCAAGAGGGACTCATACACGTTGGCAAGGCTAGGCAGTTGCGCGAGGCGTTCGGGTAGTCGCGCCTCCATCATCCGGAAGAGAAGCTCGAGGTGATTGGCGTGCTTTCTTCTGTGCCCGAAGGGGGGGGCGGGAATTATGTAGGCGGCGGAATAAATGCGCTTTCCCTCAGCAAGAAGTTGATCGAACAGCTGAGAGGTCTGCTCATAGTCGAAATCTGTGGATACGATGGGTCCCAGTTCTCTTTCCAGAAATTCCCAAGTTTCGATCTTGTTGAAGAGCTTAAACAGAATGGTCCTGAAGAACACCTCCCGAGGGGATTGCGGCCGGTCCTGTCCTAGTTGGACCTCGGCGATCAGATACTGTGAAACACGGTCGGCCGCGCGAAATGCGTTCGTGAAGCGATAGGTATTCAGAATGGGGTCATTGGACCAAGGGCCGGCGGGCGCGCGAAGGCGGCGCTCATATATGGACTGGCGCTCCCAGGCAAAGCGCCAGTAGGATTCAAAGACCGGTGTCGGCTTCATTGCGGAACCGGTCGATCTTGCGGTGTTGCGTCTGCAGGATCCTTGCCAGTCATATCTATCTCTTTTGCGGTATCCATCACCGGCTGGCGGCTGATGTTTTCGGCCTCCTGTATTGTGTCCTGAGCTGGTCCTGTGTTCGTTCGATTGCTTCGGCTCGTTGATGGTAACGCTTTTCTGAATCCTGGATCTGCGTTGAAAGGCTCTCGAAGGAATGCAGTTGCGGTCCGAGGTCATTGATTATGGTGGAGTCGATCCTTGCATAACCGCGGCGGGTGGCCTCCTCATGAGGCTGGTCAACGTCCGCATACCAGATGTGAAAACACTTTTCACCGCGGGCCAGCGTGATGTCTGAAGGGCCCGCATTGAATACGGCGAACACCAGCCGTCCCTCAAAGCCCGGATCGACATGAAAACCCGACACATTCACAAGGCCCCGGAATTTAAACCGGGCACGGATCGAAATAAAGGCAATGGCATTTGCCGGAACCCTGATGGATTCCTCGGTCAGGAGGAATGCGAACTGCCCAGCGGGAATCCGGAATGTCTGGTCCGGGCCTAGTTGAATCTTTGTCTGGTCGGTCGGGCCGTCAGGTTTCCGGCTGGGGCTCACATATATTTCAGGACCGACGCTGAGAGTGTAATTGGCGCGCTGAATATTGGCCGCGTCATAGAGGTCAATGAGTTGCGGTAGCCGTTCGCGAAGGGTCGAGGCGCTCCAGAACATGGACGGGCTACTCCAGGAGAAGGCTGCGCGGCGAATTTGACTCAATGTCTTTGAGCCGTTGCATGTAGAGATGCGCGAAATCCAGCTTGCGCACTGCTGCCGTCTCGACCAGCAGGCCGAACATGTTTTCATTGGCTGCAAGCAGGGCTTTTCTGAACGGAAAATCCTCTACATGATCGAAGGATTCGCAAGCCTTTGCCATTGCGCCCGCCTGCTCACTATATCGCCTGACAAACCGCAGATCAGTCTTCGGCGTATGCGCGACCACTTGCCCAAGTTCCATAAGGGTGCTGCTCTTTTCGGCCCGGCCTTGAAAGCCGTGCCGGAGGTCCTGAGCGAAGATATTTGCAGTCGCGACCGAAATAATTGCTGCATCCGTGAAGGTGCGTTCGAACAGAACATCGTCGCCGTCTTCTTCAGCCCCAAGAAAGCGCGCCGTATATTTGGCGTGGTGCAGAGCCATGTGCTTCATCCGGCTCGCCGTATCAAGGAACAGGATGTCCGGATGGTAGCCGGCATCATGCCGGTTCTGCTCCCGCTGCAACTGGAGGATCTGGTTGGCGGCGTTCATCTCCATCTCGTCCTAGACGTAGGTCATTTCCCGGGTTTCAGTTGCGTAGATGGATTCGCAGCGAGCTAGGAGGGCGTCGATGTCGCGATACCCCCAACTGCTTTCGCCGCGCCCATCGCTACCTGTATCCAGCTTGGCATAGGTTGCATTGATGGTCAGGGGCCCCACGCCTGCGCCCGCCTCGTGGGCGACAAAGAAGAGGAGGCGGCCGAGGCCGATAAAATTGCCGAGAGCGCGCTGCATGTAGTGGTGCGCGCGATAGGTTGCGTTGAGGCGGACCTGATCGTTTCTCTTGTCATACTTTATGCTTACATGGCTGAGACACGGAAGGTGACCCCGGTAGACCTTGCGGTCCGTTGCGGGGTCATAAATTGGAATGTCTCCGTCAAGGGCAGGACCTTCTTCTTCCGTTTCATGCAACGGGCGACCACGTCCGAGCTCATAGCATGCCTTGTAGTTCCGTCTTTCCACCTTGTTCAGCAGGTCCTTGAGCGGGTTGAACGATTTCCCTGTGAGGTCAGTCTGCCGGAGAATTCTCATGGCATAGCACCCCCACTGGCGGTCCGGGTGGGCCTCATGAATTCTTTGCATGCGCTCTGGATAGGTCTCGAATACCGCATCGCGTCCACCTCGAATGTAATCGGCATTCGGGAAAATCGTCTCGGCGACAGTGTCGAGGCTCAAACCGCCGAAACTCGTCAGAAACGCGTCGACTTCATTGTAAACGGAACGGTCCGCCGCGGAAAGGACGGTCGGTTCTGCAATCTGAATAAACAGATCAAAGGTTTCGTTGTCATGGCACTCCCGGCGGAGAAAGCGAGTTGCTTCAAACCAGGCTTCGGGCGCCGTGCGCGTCTGGATCAGGCTCATCTATTTGGTTTCCTTGGAAATCACGATTGCTGCTTCCGCCAGTTGGCGGGACAAATAGGATGGAGGCAACCAGCCATGCCCCTGGTCGCCCCAACTGGAGCCCCAGCTATTGCGGATCAGGATATGTTGTCCATCGCTGCCCCCGTAGCCCACTGCGAGGACAGCATGGGCGGCACGCGGCGGATCTGGCGCCAAGTCAGGGATGTTGCCCTGATGATCGCACATGTAAAAGGCGTCCGTAACGACAAGACCCAGGAGAACTGGGCCAGCGGTACGGATCAGCGTGGCGATGTCTTTCGGCGAGGTCTTCGTTGTATCCAACCGCGCGAAATGCAGCTCATTCTTGCATGACGGTGGGTGCCAGTCTGCCGGAGCCGGCTGATCGGTCAGATACGGCCAGGCTGACTCAGGTGGCTGGCCATTGTCGAAGAGCGCCTTTGAAATCGCCGTCAGGCTGGTGCCGCGGGAGGGATCTGCTTCGGGCATATTCTGCACTGCATGATAGAAGAGATATTCGGCGGAGAGAGCTTCCGCAGACGAGATTACATGCGCGTGGGCGTCACTCGCCGCACAGGCGAGGCAGGACATCCTTGCTCCCTGAAATCTGACCGGGCGAAAGGCTGCGCGCAAATCTAGATCGCTGGTCATGGCGTCAGGGCACCGCGCTTCAATCGTGTGGCCCGGGATACTCCACCTCGCTCCTTGCCCTCGAGATTCATCCGGATATCAAGTGTGCCGCTTCCGGGCGCGCCATTGGTCCAGGGCTGGCGTTCTTCCAGCGATATATCGGTCATGGCTGTGTCGGGAGGGCGTGCAATGATGGTGCGCATGGTTTGCGCACCATAGTTCATGGGGGATGTGTCGATGGCATTATGATCGGCCAGAATTTCAAACCCGGCATCTTTCAGGTCGCCGATATTCCATTGGAAGCCCGCGCCGGACGCTTCGGCAAGGTCGAGCCTCAACAGGTCCTCACGGCTGCCGCGCAGAAGCGCGCCGTGATCCCTTTGGGATATTTTCCACGCATCGGCCCAGCTGGTTGCGGGTCTGTGACCTTCCCCGATCTGAGATTTGAGGGCTGCCACTTTCGTATCAACAAGGGTCTGTGCCGCGGTTTGCGAAATCACATTGTGCGAGACCAGCCCCCAGCAGGTTGCCTCGAAGCTGGCCCCCATGCGGAGCGCGAGCTGGTAGACAGTCGCTGGGTCCTGAAGGTGCCCCTGCACCGTCCAGCCTTGTTTCTGTATATGGTATTTGTAGAGCCAGCGCGGGAGGAGGAATTCTGCTGCGAAAGCGTCGGCGGCGATTTCCTGGAGATCGTGCAGGTCGGCTGCAAAGCCGGACCGGTAGTTGAGCGTGCGATCGATGCTGCCGGAATGGTCGAGGACCGCATGGCCGAGTTCGTGAGCGGCGGTGAAGCGTTGAATTGAAAGCACGCGCTCCGTTGTGATGATAATTCCGCGCAGCGGTGAGGGCAGACACAGTCCCAGGGCCGATGTGAGCGGCTTGAAGACCAGCGTGATGCCAAGCGATTCAATCGCCCCGAACACATCAATCTGACCTTCCCCGAGTTCGAGCCGGGCGCGGGATTCAAGATCGAGGTGCAGTGCTTTTGCCGCCGCCACTGCCTCAAGCCGGGCCGTATTTGCCGGACTACGTGCCACCGCCGCCTCCAGACTGTTTGGACTGAAGGAAGCGCGCGAAAGATAGCAATTGTTGGCGATCATCGTCCGACAATTTCGTCGCTGCGCGCGCAAGCGCCTCAACGCTCTCCGGAAGAGGCGGGACGTCGTGCGATCCGGTGAAGGATTCCACTGACTGGGAATAGAGTTGCGAGAATCGGGAAAGTTCGACGGCGTTGACCTTGCGTTTTCCGTTCTCGATGAGAGAAATTCCTGACCGGGTAATGCCAAGAGCGCTTGCCGCTTCGTCCTGGCTGATTTCGAGATATTCACGCGCGGCTCTCAGGCGAGCACCGATCTGCGCCCACTCCGGATTTGTCTTGGTCATTTTCCTATCCCTGAACTGCGGTCATCTTTTTGGAGTGACTGCGCTCTTTCACCTTCCTTTCGCCCGAGTAAACAGAGCGCAGCTGCGGCAAGAGTTCGTCGAACAGCTCATTCTTCGATTTGTAGCCACCCCGTTTGATGATTTCCGGCGGAATGTCGATGCCGAGGATGCGTCGCGTGATCGCACTCGCATCAAGCACGCGCTTCGAGTCGATTGCCGGACCGATGCCGACAATCGAGCCACCTGTGCCAGCTGGAGCGCTTGATACAATGTCGGCATCAATCGCAGAGGATTCTTCATCGTACCAGTCCGAGAGCGCGGCACGCAGGGATTTCACCTGCGCATCGAATGCCTTCTCTCGGTCTGCGCGGGACGGTGTTGGGTCGGTCACAGTCTTCACCAATGTTCGAATTTCGAACAATATGACTACTCATGTGTGAAATGTCAACTATTGTTCGTGTTAAGTTCTCCGCGGTTGTGACATGGTCTTCTTATGATGATAATTATCCAACAAAGTGCGATCAGCTGCGTAGAATCTTGAAAATGAAACCTTCATAGCGCATATTGGGCGCTATATGCTCAACGAAGGTATCAAATCATGCCCACACCTCATGCTCCGCCGCTCACGGTTCGCCGGACATTGGCGAAACTGGGCGACGATATCTATGATGCCCGCAAGCGGCGGAAATTGTCGGCACAGGTAATTGCCGAACGGGCCCACACTTCGCGCAATACACTAAAGCGGATCGAGGATGGCGATCCGGCTGTAAGCATGGGGATCTATGCATCGGTGCTCAATGCGCTGGGCCTCCTGGAGGGCGTGGCGGATCTTGCCGATCCGGCGCGGGACCGCCTGGGGATTGAATTGTCGAGCCCGTCAACGAACCGGCGGGCAAATAAACAGCGCAAGGGATCGCGCTGATGGCCGGGCCTGTCGAGGTTCATGTCAGCTTGCCGGGCGGCACGTTCAGGGTCGGAACGCTCCACCGGACGCCGTCGCGCGACCGCGAAACAGTCAGCTTTGAGTACCACGAGGACTGGCTTGAGCAAAAGGAACGGTTTGCGCTCGAGCCTGCGCTGGCTGTCGGCAGAGGTCGCTTTTATCCAGACCAGGAACGGGAAATGTTCGGGGCGATAGGGGACTCCGCGCCGGATACGTGGGGGCGGCAATTGATGCGACGAAGGGAGCGCCGCCGGGCAGAGGCAGAGGGCCGAGCCGCCCGAACCTTGCATGAAACGGACTTCCTTCTGGGGGTCGCAGATGTATCGAGGCTCGGTGCCTTGCGTTTGAAGCAAGAGAATGACGATGCGTTCCAGGCACCAAATGGGGCAGGTGTACCGGGGTTCATCATGCTTGGGAGATTGTTGGAGAGTGCTGAACGGATCGAGCGCGGTGAAGAAACCGACGAAGATCTTCAGATGATCTTCGCTCCTGGGTCCTCCCTTGGCGGGGCACGTCCAAAAGCGTCCGTGCAGGACAACCAGGGCCGCCTTGCCATTGCCAAGTTTCCCAAAGAGAGCGACGAATACTGCGTCGAAGCTTGGGAGCACATAGCGCTGACACTGGCGCAACAGGCCGGCATTAGGTGTCCCGATCACGATCTCACGCATGTTGGCCAACGGCCCGTCCTGCTATCCTGGCGGTTCGACCGGGAAGGTGACGGACGCATCCCGTTTCTGTCAGCTTTGTCGATGCTGCAATTGAAGGATGGCGACCGGTCCAGCTATCCGGAAATCATGGACGAACTGACTCGTATGGGAGCTGGCGCAAAAAGGGATGCAACAGAGTTGTTCCGCCGAATGGTCTTCAACATCCTGATCTCGAATGTTGATGATCATCTGCGCAATCACGGATTCCTGTTTCAAGGGAAGTCGGGATGGGTGTTGTCGCCAGCCTATGATCTTAATCCGACACCTCAGGACGTGAAGCCGCGCGTGCTGACGACCATGATTAGCCCGGAGGACGGAACCTGCTCCATCGATCTTGCGATCGAACAGGCGCCATATTTCGGGCTGAACAAAGATCAGGCCGCTGCCATTGTTGTCGAGATTGGCGCCGCAGTCAGCCAATGGCGAGATGTTGCACAGTGTGTCGGCCAGACGCGGGCCCAGATAAACCGGATGGAGAGTGCATTCGAGCACGCCGACTGGGCCCGCGCAAAGGCCATGGCATCCTGATCTGGCTGAAGCCTGCGTGCTGACGAAGCTGGATGTATCAGACAAATCATGATTGCAAAGCAAATGGCGCTGATAGGCAGCGTCGAACTCAGAAGTCAGGAAAGGGGTTCACTATCGTATATTGGCAGAGGCAAGAGCCACAATCGTGTCTGCGCTGAGGTGCGTGTATCGCTTCAACATCTTCCAGTCCTTGTGGCCAGTGACCAGGGCGACCTGTTGAATTTTCAACCCTGCTTCGAAGAGCCTGCTTGTGCCTTCGTGGCGCAGGTCGTGGAAGTGCAGGTCCTCGATATTGAGGTCGGCGCATGCGCGTCTGAAGGCGGTTCCGATTGAGCGTGGGTTGTGAGGGAATACCCGACCGGTACTGTTGCTGGCCCGGCGTTGTTCATTGATGAGCTCCCAGGCGTCATAGCCCGTGAGATTTACAAGCGGCACTTTCTGATGATTGCCATCTTTTTGTCTGGGGTCTTTCCGGTCACGGACCGTAACGATGCGCCGCCGCATATCCACGTCATCCCACTGTATTGAACAGATCTCTGACTGGCGCATGGCCGTCGCGATCGCGAAACGAACAATCCGGCTCATCGGAGCGCGGTAGCGCTCATTGGCGTCGAAGAATTCGAACAGGTCATCGAGCTCTTCTTGCGAAGGTCGGCGGTCCCGTTCGCGACTCTTCCCGATCAGGCCAAGACGGTTGAGCGCAACGCGTGCAAGATTGATCTCTTCAACAGGTGTATGGACGCCGTGCACGGCTTTTGCATGCAGAAGGATTGTCTTCAGATAGGATATGTCCATCGCGATCGTCGGAGGCCCGGCGCCTTCATGAGATCGATTGCGCCCGAATTCGACGACGGTCTCGCGATCAATCTGATCGATGCGCATGTGGCCGATATCGAGTTTCAGCTTGTTGAGTGAGTAGGACTTCGATCGGCGCAGGGGCTTGCGGGATTCATGCATGTCCGCGATGTGGAGGTCGACGAGATCAGAAAGTGTATTGAGATGTTTAGGACGGGCTTTGGAGACACTTTCGCCGCGGTCGATGCGGCGTTCCATGTCCACGGCCCATCCGTCTGCGTCGCGACGACGCTTGAAGGTCTTCGAGACATACCGCCCGTTGCGTCGCACCTGGGCCCGCCAGCTTCCGGAGGGAAGTTTTACAATCGTCGCCATTTCGTGTGCGCTCCGTGTGCACAGACAGATCAAAACCGGTACAAGCGTGTGCAAATTGGTCCAAAAAAGTGCACACGTTCTTGTTTTAGCCCTTTGAAACTACTTAAAAAATGCAAATAAATCAAGCCTATAGATTTTCCATTGCCCCCATGATGGACTGGACCGACCGGCATTGCCGGGCGTTTCACCGGTGCCTGTCGAAACGGGCGCTGCTATGGACAGAAATGGTGACGGCGGATGCGGTGATCCATGGCGACCGCCAGCGACTGATCGGCTTCAATGAAGCAGAGCACCCCGTGGTACTGCAGCTCGGCGGTAGCGAGCCGTGGAAGCTGGCCGAGGCGGCGCGCATCGCTGAGGGCTTCGGCTATGACGAGGTGAACCTCAATTGCGGCTGCCCGTCCGAGCGCGTGCAATCCGGCGCATTCGGCGCCTGCCTGATGGCGGAGCCGGATCTCGTCGCGGATTGTCTGGCCGCGATGAAGGCGGCGGTCTCGATTCCCGTGACTGTGAAGTGCCGGATCGCCATCGACGACCTGCCGGCGCGCGAGACGCTGTTCACTTTTGTCGACAAGGTCTCTGCGGCCGGGTGCGAGATCTTCACCGTGCACGCCCGCAGGGCCTGGCTCAAAGGCCTGTCGCCGAAAGAGAACCGGGACATCCCGCCGCTCGATTATGACCTTGTCGCGGAACTGAAATCTGCTCGGCCGGATCTGATGATCATCCTGAATGGCGGCATTCCGGACATTGAGGCGTGTACAGAACACCTGAAACGGTTTGACGGCGTCATGCTCGGCCGCGCAGCTTACCAGACGCCAGCTCTTCTGGGTGAAGTCGACGCGGTGCTGTTCGGGGAAGGGGAGGTCTGTTCGCCTTTCGAGGCATTGGAGGCTTATCGCCCCTATATGGCGGCACGGCTGGAAGAGGGCGTCGGCTTGCATGGCATGACCCGGCATATGTTGGGTCTGTTCAATGGACGGCCGGGCGCGCGCCTCTGGCGGCGTACCCTGTCGGAGCGTGCACCGCGGCCCGGCGCGGGGTTGGAAGTCCTTGATGCAGCGCTGGAAGCCGTGCGGGATCGCGCTCCTGTCTGATCGTCCTGATCGACCATTTCACTGGGCGCGAATTGTGTTCTGGAGATCGCTGCGACGGGACGGCTGAACCTGACGGCGCGCGGTTATTCCCGTGTCCTGAAAGTTACCCGCTCCATTGCAGACCTTGATGGATCAGATGGTGTACGCCGCGTACACATAGTCGAAGCGCTCTCTTACCGCCAGCGCTCGGCGGGGGAGGGTGAGGGCATCGATGCGCAGGCCATGGCGCGTTAGGAAATCGGACATGAAACACGTGCGCGATTTAAACAAATCCTAAAGCGTCTGCTGCAGGATACCGGCATGACCAAGCCACCCCTGCTGCCGGGCGAACCGCGCCCCCAAGAAACCTTCCTCGCCGCGGCGAGCCACGAGATCCGCACGCCGCTGAACGGAATTCTCGGCACTGTATCGCTATTGCTGGAGACGGAACTGGAACCGGCCCAGCGGGAATATGCTGAAGCGATCCGGCTCAGCGGCTCGCGTCTGCTGGACCTGTTGAACAACGTGCTGGACTATGCGCGTCTTGATGCATCGGCCATTGAGCTGGAGACCGAAGCGTTCTGCCCGGTGCGCCTCGGCCGTGAAGTGGTGGAATTGCTGAGCCCGCGCGCGCATGCCGCCGGGCTGGATATCGCAGCGCGCGCATCGGACCTGCCGATGCCGTCCTATTCCGGCGATGCGGGCCGCATCCGGCAGATCCTGTTCAACCTTGTCGGCAACGCGTTGAAATTCACTGAAACCGGCGCTGTCCTGCTCGATATTCTCGCGCATGAGGACGGGCTGGAATACCGCATTATCGACACTGGCCCCGGCATCGCGCCGGAGGATCGCGAGCGTCTGTTCGAAGCCTTCCGCCAGTCCAGCCGCCAGGATGCTTACAAGGATGGGGGGGTCGGCCTCGGCCTCGCCATCGTCAAACGCCTGACCGACCTGCTGGGTGGTCAGATCGAAGTGACGGGCGAGCCGGGCCTCGGCACCTGCTTCTCCGTGAGCTTGCCCCTGAAGAAGGCCGATCTGCCGGCGACGCACGACCTGCCGGTTCTGGATGCCGTCGTGGGTCTGGCCGGTCTGCCGCCGGCGACCTGCCTGTCGACCACGGCGGCGCTGATGAATGCCTCGGCCCGTCCCGTACGCATCGACGTATCGTCCGGCTATGTCCCGCCAGAGGTCGATGTCCTGCTGATCGGGGCAGAGCAGTCGGAAGAAACGGTCCGGGCTCTGGCCCGCAAGGCGCCGGCCCTGATCGTATTGCGTCCGGAAGACCGCGGCGCCATTGCCCGCTTCAAGGCGATGGGGTGTGTCGGCTGGCTGGTGCGGCCGCTCCGGGCGTCGTCACTGGTCGAGCGGGTGTTCGTCGTGAAGGCCGGTGGCCTGCCGGTGGAGGAACCCGAAAAGCTGACGGGGGCCGGTCGCGTCCTGATCGCCGACGACAATCCCGTCAATGCGATGATTGCACGGCGCGCCTTGGAATCGGCCGGATTTACCGTCACAGTCGCCTCAACAGGTATTGAAGCGCTGGAGGCCGCGAAGAGCATGAATCCCGCCCTGGTCCTGATGGATCTCCGCATGCCCGAAATGGACGGGTTCGAAGCCATGCGCCAGCTGCGCGCCGAAGGGTCGAATGTTCCGGTGATTGCCGTTTCCGCCGAAGTGAATGGCGATATTGAGCGTCAGGCCAAAACAGCCGGGGCCAATGACGTGGTTGCCAAGCCGATTGAACCGCAAGCCTTGCGGGCGCTCGCCATCCGCTGGACGGGCGCTGAAAACAAGGCCGGCGCCGCATGACGGAAACGACCGCGAGCGCAGAGCAGGCAGAGCACAAGCCGCCGCGCGCGCTGAGGGCGTTGAAGGCCCTGAAAGACCGGCGCATGGCCGCGATGCTGATGCTCGCCTTCGCCGCCGGCCTGCCTTATGGCGCAGTGCTTGGCACGCTGAACGCCTGGCTGACGCAGGAAGGCATCAAGCCGTCCACGATCGGTACCTTGTCGATCATCACGCTTGGCTATTCCTTCAAATATCTCTGGGCACCTGCGTTCCAGGATGCGTCCTTTCCCATCCGCTGGCTGGGGCCGCGGCGCATGTGGCTTCTGGCGTTTCAGATTCCGATTGCCATCCTGCTTGCCGTTCTGGCGTTCAGCGATCCTGCGAACGCCATCGGTCTCGTCGCTTTGGTTGCGCTGAGTGCGGCGCTTCTGTCGGCGACACACGACATCGTGCTGGATGCCTGGCGGATCGAGGTGGCGCGTTCGGATGAAGACAAGGACCTGATGTCCGCGATCTACCAGCTGGGTTATCGGGCTTCCGGCTTCGTGACCGGCTTCGTTGCGTTGCTGCTGGTCGGATATATCGGTTGGCCGCTGGTCTACGGCATGATCGCCCTGATGATGCTGTTCGCGGTGGCGGGCACGTTCGTGGCGCCCGAACCCGAGCAATCCGACGATCCGGCAAATGCCCGGCCGAGCTATCAGTCGAACCTGCCCGAGTCGGAGCGGAACCTTGTGACGTGGGGCATTGCGGCCGGGTGGCTGGCCGCCTTGAGCATGATCGTCTGGTTTGTCTTCGGTGCCCTGACACAGGATCCGCCGCCAAGCGCACGGGCGTTCGTGACCCAGCAGGGGCCCATTATCGTCTCGTTCACGGTCCTTTTCCCGTCACTGATCGCGGCGACGCTGCTTTTCCGGCATGGGCGCGAGCCAGGCACCGTGCTGATCGATGGACCGGGGACAAGCCGGTTGACCCGTACGGTCCGCGTGCTGTTCCGCGCGATCTTCGATCCGCTGATGGACCTGATCGGCCGGCTCGGCTGGGGCGCGCTGTTCGTGTTGCTTCTGGCGCTGACCTATCGATTCACAGACGCGGTCTGGGGCGCCTTTGCCTATCCATTCTATCTCGATGACCGCTTCGGCGCGCTGCATCACTCCACGGCGGATGTTGCGATTGCCTCGAAATTCTTCGGCATCCTGATGATCATGGCAGGCGCCGCACTGGGCGGTGTCGTTATGGGCATTATCGGCCGCATGCCGGTTCTGGTGGCCGGGGCCGTGCTGGCGGCAGTGACCAATCTCCTGTTTGCAGACCTTGCTGCGGGCGGGGCGGCCATCGATGCATTCCTCGATTTCACCCATATGGGAGAGCCTCTGCGGGCCTTCGCTGCGGTGGCGGCAGACATATCGCCGGATGCGCATGGTGCAGATGCGGGCCCACGGCTGGCGCGCCTGATGATGGCGATTGCGGGGGAAAATCTCGCTGGCGGGTTCGCCAGTGTTGCCATCGTTGCGTATCTTACCTCTGTCGTGAATCCGCGCTTTGCAGCCGTCCAGTATGCCTTGCTCGGGTCTTTGACGATGCTGATCGGAACACTCGGCCGGCCGTGGCTTGGCGAGATCATCGAACAACAGGGCTATTATACGGTCTTCATCATCACCTTCTGGCTGGGCGGGGTTGCGGTCCTGCTCAGCATTCTGGAATGGTGGCGGCAGGCGCGGGAGGCCCGCGCTGCAAAGCAGCAGGGAGCGAGCTGATGGAAACCAAACGGCCTGAAGGCCTTGGCGGCCACTGGTGGCTTTATGTGGCGATGGGGGTGCTGTCGCTGCTGGGCGGCGTGTTCGCGCTCATGAATCCCTATGTCGCCTCTGTGTTCGTGCTTCAGCTGGTGGCCTTCCTGTTCATCCTGCTTGGCGTGATGCAGGTGGCGTTCACACTGCGCTCGCCGTTTGGTTTCTCCTGGTTTGATCTCGGCATGGGCGTCTTGCAGATCCTGCTGGGCGTCATGCTGGCGACAAATGTCTTCGGCGGTCTTGTTTCACTGACGCTGATCCTCGCTTTCCTGTTCATGCTGGAAGGCGTGATCCTTGTTCTGGCAGGGACAAATTTGCGTCCGTTCCGGCCCTGGCTCTGGCTGGTGGTTGGCGGGACGATCTCGATCCTGCTGGCGGTGTTCGTGCTGATGAATTTGCCGGAAGCGGCAGCCGCCTTGCTGGGGCTCCTGCTGGGCATAGACCTGATGTCGAACGGGCTCTGGCTGGTCGCGGCGGGCTTGATGCTCCGCGAGTTCAGGGACTGAGTGGGAAGGGGGCTGGCCCCCCGGACCGGCGCACACTAGGCTCGGCATTCCTCTTCAAAAGCCGGAGCCGTCTCATGAAAATTCTGTTCGCTGCCGCCGCGGTTGCCGTCTTGCCTCTGGCCGCGTGCACGACGCAGGCTGGTGCGCCGATTGCCGCCGGAGCCTCCCAGGTCGAGACGGAAATTGCCGCCATTACCGCCATGCTCGAAGCTCAGGATGCCGCCTGGAACCGGGGCGACATTGACGGGTTCATGGAAGGCTACTGGAAATCGCCCGATCTGCGCTTTGCCTCTGGCGGCAATGTCACGCGCGGCTGGGACGAGACCAATGCCCGCTATCACAACACTTATGGCGGCCCGGCGACGATGGGCACGCTGCTGACCGATGATTATGAAATCGTGCTGTTGGGCGCGGACGCGGCTGTCGCCCATGGCCGCTGGAAGCTGGAAGGCCGCGAAGGCACGCCGTGGGGGCTCTACACGCTGGTCCTGCGCAAGATGGGCAGTGAATGGAAGATCGTTTCGGACACGACCACGTCGGCTGAGTGAGGCCACCGGCCTGCCATGAAATGACCCCAGGCTGACGGCTTGGCAGGCCTGCGCTTTGGCGGCACAAAGCGGGCAGTCGGCCCCGCGCGGCCGCAGGATCAGGGGACCAGCATGAAGCGAGCGACACTCGATCAGGACACATCGAACTTTGCCCTGGAGCGCTCGATCGAGCGGCCCTGGTTCCGCAGCTTCATCACCGGCCTCATCATATTCAATGCAGCGATCCTGGGTGTCCTGACCTATCGGCATTCGCTGCCCCGGGATCTGGTTCTGGCGCTCGAGATCATGGACCACGGGATCACCTACATTTTCGCGGTGGAGATCCTGCTGAAACTGGTGGTCTACCGCTTCCAGTTTTTCCGGGTTGGCTGGAACTGGTTCGACTTCATCGTTGTGGGTATTTCGCTGATTCCGGGTGGCGGCGCGTTCAGCGTGTTGCGTGCATTGCGGGTGCTGCGGGTGTTGCGCCTGCTGCACGTCGTGCCGGTGATGCGCCGGATCACCGAGGCGTTACTGAAGGCCCTGCCGGGCATGGGCGCCATCGTTGCTGTGCTGGCGCTGGTGACTTACGTCGCCGCGGTGATGGCCACCAACATGTTCGGCAATACCGAAACCGAGGAAGTGCGCCAGCTGTTCGGCGACCTGCCGAGCTCCGCCTTGTCGTTATTCCAGGTGATGACCATGGATGGCTGGCGGTTCGAAGTGATGCAGAAGGTGATCGATGACGGCCACCCGATGGCGTGGGTGTTCTTCCTGATTTTCATCTTCGTGGCGAGCTTTGCCATTCTCAACCTGTTCATCGCCCTGGTCGTGGATTCGCTGGCGGCGGAGCAGAAAACCCTTCTGGAAGAAGGGCTTGAGGAGCTGGAGGAGGAGTTCGAGGAGGAGCGGGAAGAGGCTGACGATGCGCGCCATGAAATCCTGGCTGTCCTGAAGCAGTTGCAGCAGGAAGTGGCGGACCTGAAGGCCGCCGTCGCGGCGCAGCCCGGCCCGCGGGAGTAAAAATGCATTAAGCCTGCTTCACGTAACTGTCAGCAACGCGGCCTCCCAAGATCACAAAATCCTGCTATAAAGCGTCAACAATGAGCCTGTGGACGCGACTTCTTGAAGGCGGCAGACGCCTTTTTGACCCCGACATCACGCATGAGGACGAATCCCGGGAGCCGGGAGAGGTTCCGTGCGCGCCGGACCCGAATGATGTGGGCTTTACCGCCGCGGTTGTGGGCCTGGGCGCAAAGCTCGCCAAGGCGGACGGCACCGTGTCCGACAAGGAGATCATGGTCTTCTCTCGCGTCTTCCGTGCGCCGCCAGAAGAGGCTGACAATGTGCGCCGTGTGTTCAATCTCGCCCGCCAGACGGTGCGTGGCTATGAAGGCTATGCCCGCCGCATCGGGCGGCGCTACCACGACCGGCCCTGCCTGCTGGAAGGGGTGATGGACGGCCTGTTCCAGATTGCGGGCGCTGATGGCGTCATTACACAGGACGAGCTGACCTACCTGCAGAATGTGTCAGAGGCATTCGGCTTCAGCGAGGCGACGTTCCGCCGGATCAAGGCCGCGCATATGGGGCCGGACCGGAACGACCCGTATCACGTGCTGGGCGTGGCGCATGATGCGGAATTCGATGTTATCCGCGCAGCCTATCGCCGTCTGATGGCAGATCACCACCCGGACCGGGTGATCCAGATGGGCGCACCGCGCGAGTTCGAGGATGCCGCCCACGCCAAGGCCGCCGCCATTACAGCCGCCTATGCGCAGATCCGCACCGAGCGCGGCCTGCTGATCCGGCACGATTCCTGAGCGGTAACACACGTTTCTGTGAAGCGCCGCGCGGCTTTCGTTGACGGGCGGCCATGATGCCGCCATGTTGAGAAGGCAAAAGGATTTTGCCATGACTCAGACAGCGCCCCATCCCGCCGGATTCGATTTTGCCGCCACGTTGCGGGCAGGCCTTGCCCTGTTTCTTCAGGTGATGATCGGGATGATGCTGGTGCTGACCGCCGGGATCGTGGCCGTGATGACCGCGATCGCGGGCGTGCTTCTGGGCACGACCGCTCTGGTCATGCGATTCGCCGGCAGCCGCCGCACGCGCCGCCGGACGGAAGACACCGGCGAGGAAACGCTGACGCTGGAAGCCCGGCGCACGCCGCGCGGCTGGACGGTGGAATAAGTCCGCTTCCGGACCATGAACAACACCGTCTAAAGACCATGTATACACCATGAATACGGCCCGTTTCAGACGGGCCGTTTGCTTGCGCGCGCGTGTCTCTTGACGCAATTGCGCTACAAGTGTAGTGAGTCGGCGTCAAACATAGTGAGGCGCCATGTCCCAACCCAATTCTTCCGAGCTCGCGGTGCTGAAGCACCTCTGGTCCGCCGGACCGCAGAGTGCGCGTGAAGTGCATGACGCCATCGGCCCGGGGCAGGGCTGGAAACCCTCCACCACGCGTACTGTCATCGCGCGCATGGAAGAGAAGGGCTGGGTCACCCGCGCCGACGTGCACGGCATGGCTGTCTTCTCCGCCGCGCTGGACCGGACCGCGACGCTGGGCGGGCTTGTCCGCCATCTCGCGCGCCAGGTGCTGGATATGGACGGGCCGATCCCGGCGGCCCTGTTTGCCGAGAGCCCGCACCTTTCCGATGCCGAACTGGACGAACTGGACGCCATCATCAATGCGGCGGAGGACGAGAAGAAAGGGCGCAAGTCATGAGCCCGCTCGGCCTCGTCCTGATCGCCCTTGGCTGGAGCGCCGCCGTCTGGGCCGGCGCGAGCCTGATCTGCCGCATGAAGCCTGCACCGAAACTGGCGCAGGCCATCTGGCGCGGCGCCGCGCTGGTCATGATCGCGCCCTTTGCCGCTTCGCTCGTGCTGCCGGGCCTGACTGTCCGGGTCGAGGCACAGCTGGCCGAGCTGCCGCTGATGGAGCCGTTGGCCGTGGCACCCATGGACGGGGCAGCGGCCGCCGCCCCGTCGCAGGCCTTTCAATTGCCGGACACCGGCACGCTGATCCTTGGCGTGATCGCAGCTGGCTGGGCCGTGCGCTTCCTGCTCTGGAGTATCAGCCAGGTCCGCTTGCAGCGGCTTAAGGCGCGCGCCATGCGGACGAACCGTCCTATCGGTCACTGGGCGGAGGCGGTCGGCCTCTCCCGCACGCCGCTGGTTCATGTCATCCCGCGCGGGGCGCCGTTCCTTGCGGGCATTCTGAAACGCTCCGTCTACGTCCCGGCGGCCCTGATCAATGGGGCAGGGGCGAGCCAGGTGATCGTGCACGAACTCGTCCACCTGAAACGGGGCGATCTTGCCACACGGCCGCTCGAGCGCGTGATTGCGGATATATTCTGGTTCTCGCCATTTGCCTGGTGGATCCGCGGCCAGCTCGATTTCTGGCGGGAGGCCGTGGTCGATGACGAAACAGTTGAGCTGACCGGCGACCGGATCGCCTATGCCCGGACCCTTACTTCTGCTGCGCGCGTGTCGCGCGATGAGGCGGTGCTGCCTGTGGCGGCATTCATCCTCCGGAAGAAAGGAACCCTGAAGATGCGTCTCAACGAATTGCTGACCGAGAAAACCCGCCCGCGCCGGCTTGGCCTTGTCCTGGCCGCGGCGCTTGTCTGTGCCGCCCCGCTTGCCATCGCCCAGGGCATGCTGATCAAGGGCGCTGCCGCCGCGCCGGGTGCGGATATCAGCTACAGCCACGCCGTGCTGGACAAGGCCCGCCTGACCAGCGCGTTCGGCCTGCGCAAACATCCGATCACGGGCGAAAAGAAAACCCATAATGGAGTCGATCTTGCCGCAGCTGAAGGCGTCCCGGTCCATGCGCCCTCCGCAGGCGTGATCACATCGGCCGCAGAGAAAGGTGCCTATGGCAATCTCGTGGAAATGCAGGCCGGCGGCCAGACCGTGCTGCGCTTTGCCCAGCTGGAATCCATGACGGTCAGCGCAGGCGATGCGGTGAAGCCGGGTGATGTGATCGGCACGCTCGGCCAGTCAGGCCAGGCCACCGGCCCGCACCTGCACTTCGAAGTTTGGCGCAGCGGCGTGGCCGTCGATCCGCAGACAGAGGAAGGACTCGTCCTGGCAGACAGCCTGTTCATCACGTCCTCTTCCGGTGCAGCGGCGCCAAAGCCGCCGGAGCCTCCGGTGCCGCCAGCACCGTCGGCGGATGCCCCCAAAGCGCCTGCGCCACCCGCCGCGCTGGGGGCATTCATCGAAAAAACAAGCGCAGATCTGAACGCGTGTAAGGATGCCGCAGAAGCGTTTGAGGCGATGCCTATGCCTGCGGCATGGACGACCCGCAAGGAGGCGTCTCGTAAGGCAAACTGGCAGACCGGCCTCACCCTCGCGACGGACTGGGCGCCAGACGTTCTGGCCTATCCGCGCCCGGCCTATCCGGCAGAGGCCGCTGCGGCATCCCGGAGCGGTGTCTGCAAAGTCATGTTTGACCTCGGAACGGACGGTCTGCCGAAGAATATGCTCGCTGAATGTTCTGATCCTGTGTTCGCAGCTTCTGCCGCTGAACTCAAAGGCGCCCGGTTCGAACCTGCCATTGGCGTCGACGGCAAGCCGGTCGAGGTGAAGGGCGTGACTTACCCGCTGCAATACTGCATCGAAGCCTGACCTCGGGCATCCCCTCAAACAAAAAGCCCGCAGCAGGCTGCGGGCTTTTTTCTGTCTTGTAGTCCTGGCTTAGCGGTCGAAGAGTTTCGACACGCTTTCCTCGTTCGCAATGCGGCGTATGGCTTCGCCCAGCAGCGGTGCGATCGGCAGGATACGGATGGATTTTGATTTCTTCGCTTCGTCGGACGGGGCGATCGTGTCGGTCATGACCAGTTCGTCGAGCACCGATTTTTCGATCCGCTCCACGGCCTTGCCTGAGAGGACACCGTGGCTGACATAGGCGGCGACCGATTTGGCACCGGCTTCCTTGAGGGCTGCAGCAGCGTTCGCCAGCGTGCCGCCCGAGTCGCACATATCGTCCAGCATGATGCAGCGCTTGCCGCTGACATCGCCGATGATGTTCATCACTTCGGATTTCCCGGCTTCCGGGCGGCGCTTGTCGACAATGGCGAGGTCCGCATCGTCGAGCCGCTTGGCCAGGGAGCGCGCCCGCACCACGCCGCCGACGTCCGGCGAAACAACCACGATCTTGTCCTTCCCGTAGCGCTCCTTGATGTCGTCGATCATCACCGGGCTGCCGAAGAGGTTGTCGGTCGGGATGTCGAAGAAACCCTGGATCTGGCCGGCGTGCAGGTCGACGGTCAGCACGCGGTCGGCGCCGGCCGTGGAGATGAGGTTGGCGACCAGTTTTGCCGAGATCGGCGTGCGGCCGTCAGTCTTCCGGTCCTGGCGGGCATAGCCGAAATAGGGGATCACCGCCGTGATGCGCCGGGCCGAGGCGCGCTTCAGCGCGTCCATCATGATCAGCAGCTGCATCAGATTGTCGTTGGCGGGGTGAGAGGTCGATTGGATCACGAAGACATCCTCGCCCCGGACATTCTCATCGATCCGGACGAAGATTTCCTCGTCTGCGAAGGATTTCACCTCCGAACGGGTCAGTCTCATGTCGAGATAGTCGGCAATGGCTTCGGCCAGCGGACGGTTAGCGTTGCAGGCGAGAAGTTTCATGTCGGCTTTGACCCTGTAGCTGCCCCGGATGGCGACGCTTTTGTAACAGGGAGCCGCGAGTCGCAACCGGACTCTGCCGCTGAGCGCAAATTTTTACGGTTGGAGCACAATGACTGAGGCATTTCGGCCATAGTCCGGTTCACCGCGATGATTCCGGCGTCGATTGGAAAAATAGCTGTCTTCCAGCGCGCAGGTGTCGAGGCCGAGATTGGCGATATGGCCGATGTCCATCGCGGCGAGGCTGGCGCTGCAATAGCCGGGCAGATCGAAATGATAGCGGTCTCCCTTGCCGGAGACGAAAAGGTGTTCGCTGGCGGGGGAGACTTCCAGGAAGGTGTCGCGGAATTCCGGGCCGACCTCGTAGCTCGTCTGGCCAATCGTCGGCCCGATCGCCGCATGGATGCGGCCTGGCCGGGCGCCGAGCTCTGTCATCGAGGCGACGGTGGCCTCCAGCACGCCGCCGAGCGCGCCTTTCCAGCCGGCATGGGCCGCGCCGATCACGCCGGCTTCGGCATCCGCAAACAGGACCGGCGTGCAGTCCGCCGTCAGGATGCAGAGGCTGAAGCCCGGCAGGGTCGTGACCATGGCGTCTGCCTGCGGGCGGTCTGTGTCCCAGGCTTCGGTGACGTGGACGACGTCAGCCGAATGGACCTGGTGGCAGGAGAGCAGGGCATCCGCGCCCATGGCCTTTCGGATGATTTCCCGGTTTTGCGCCACGGCAGCCGGATCATCGTTTGAGCCCGGCCCGGCATTGAGGCTGGCATAGAGACCGGTGGAAACGCCGCCTTTGCGTCCGAAAAAGCCATGACGGACGCCCTTCAGTCCGGCGAGGCCGGGGGCCGTTTCGAAGGGGGGCTGGGCTGTGCCGGTCATCCGTCCAAGGCGTGATGTGACGCGGGGGCAATGTCAAGTTGCCGATCCGCAATCCCTATTGGTGATAGGCGCTCTCGCCATGGGTGGCGGAATCGAGCCCGGCCTCTTCATCCTCCGGCGAAACCCGCAGCGGGATGACGGTGCGGATGGCGTAGAGCAGGCCTGCCGTCACGGCGGCTGACAGAAGCGCCACGACCGCGACGCCCAGCAGCTGGACCCCGAACTGGACGAAGACCGGCTTCGACAGGCCGGGCGCCAGCGGGCCGAAGGCGGCCAGGAAGGGCAGGGCGAGGCTGCCGAGAATGCCGCCGACGCCGTGCACGGCGAACACGTCGAGGCTGTCGTCGATCTGCAGCTTCTGCCGGATCAGCACGACCGCGCCGTAACAGATGATCGCGCTGGCCGCGCCGATGACCAGCGCACCTGCCGGACCGACCGATCCGGCCGCCGGGGTGATCGTGGCGAGACCTGCCACCATGCCGGTTGCGATGCCGACCAGTGTCGGCTTGCGGAAGCTGATCCATTCAATCGCCATCCAGACAAGCGATGCGGTAGCGGCGGAGGTGTGCGTGACCAGCATGGCCCGGGCGGCATCCCCGTTCGCGCCGAGGGCGGAACCGGCATTGAAGCCGAACCAGCCGACCCACAGCATCGCTGCGCCCAGCATCACGAAGCCGGGGCTGTGCGGCGGGTGCATGTCACGCGGGAAGTGGGCCCGCTTGCCGATGATCAGCGCAAAGACGAGCGCGGACACGCCTGCCGTCGTGTGCACGACGATGCCGCCTGCAAAGTCGATCACGCCCATGCCGGCGAGCCAGCCGCCGCCCCAGACCCAGTGGGCGGCGGGCGCATAACACAGCAGCAGCCAGAGCGCGCAGAAGGCCAGCATCGCGCCGAAATTCACCCGCTCCACAAAGGCACCGACAATCAGCGCCGGGGTGATGATCGCGAAGGTCATCTGGAACATCATGAAGAGCGGCTCGGGAATGGACTGGCCGTCCAGCGGGGCTGCGGTGACGCCTGCGGCGAAGGATTTCGCAAAGCCGCCGATGATGCCGCCATCGCCCGGCCCGAAGGCGAGGGAATATCCGCAGACCAGCCAGACGATGCTCATCAGCGCGGCGATCGCCATGCACTGCATCAATACCGAGAGCAGATTCTTCGCCTGGACAAGGCCGCCATAGAACAGGGCGAGGCCGGGCAGGGTCATGAACAGGACCAGCGCAGTGGCGGTGAGAATCCAGGCCGTGTCACCTGCGCTGGATCCCATGTCCGCAAAGGCCGGCGCGGAAAATGCCGCGCACAGCAGCGAAAGCACGCCGAAGCGTGCCGCAGTCGAATTGTACACCAATGTCAGCTCCCTCACTTAGTTCACGCGCGTGAACTTGCCCTCCACTCGCGTCTACTGGTTTGGGAAAAACAGGCGCCGAGTGCACCGGACCGCCAAGCAAATTGGATTAACCAATCGCGAACTGGATCAATTATGCTCAATAATTGGGCGGGCAGGGACCGGTAATGTGCAAATATCGAGCACTTTTGGCGGGGTTTGAGGAAAGGCGGTGACCGAAGAGTAGTCGATCTTGCTCTCTTTCAGGGCAGTCCATTCGGGGCTCGGGGTCTTCATGACTTCGAAGGCAGGGCGGCCGTCTGCCGGCATATCGGCGGCGACATGGGCCGCGATGATCCTGTTCGGGGCGAGCTTGCCGGTGCGCGCCTCTGCGGCTTCGTCGGCGGCCACCGGATCATCGCCGAACAGGATGTCCGTTTCCGCCTCGGTCGAAGGTTCCACGCGGGCGAGGCGATTCACCGTGTCCATGCCGGAAATCACGCGGCCGACGATGGTGTAATTCCGGTCGAGGTAGCGGCGCGGCAGGAGCGGGATGTAGATTTCGGTGACCGCCGTGTCCGGCCCTTCGTCGCGGGCCATGCCGACGGCTCCGGGGCAGTTCAGCAACCATTCGCCGCCCCGCTGGTTTGCCACCGGAAAGCCCTTCCGGTGACCGACTTGCGCTGCGTAGAGATCTTCGCCGCCGAGCGGGTCGAAGCCGATAGTGCTGGCTTCGCGTTCAGCTTCCAGCGGCAGGCGCGGTACATCTTTGAGGTGTTCGTCGAACTCCCGGCCGGCCTGGGCCACATGGGTTTCGACCACGCGGTAGAAATATTCGCCGTCGAAATAGCCGGTCCGCACCGCTTCGCGCAGGGCGGCGGTATTCACCGGGGCCGCCTCGGGCAGCAATTCGATAAAGATGATACCGTTCTGGCCAAGATCGAACAGGAGGAGGTTCTCCGGATCGACCGGGCGCCAGGAATACTCTTCCGGTACCGCCTCAGGCGCAGTTTCTGCCGGGGCGCTCTGGCAGGCGGCGATCAGGGCAAGGGCGGGGATCAGGCGTTTCAGCATGGCCTGAGTGTGGGCGGGGAAGGGGCCCGGAGGCAAGCGAATATGAAGAGACAGATTAGTTGTTCCGGTAGAATTGCCGGGTAGGATCACCCGCATGCTACGCGCCGATGTTTCCCGCCCGCCACTCCCGAAAACGCCCATCCATGGCGGCTGCCATTGTGGGGCCGTGCGCTATGAAATCACGGCCCGGCCGAAAGCGGTGAACGCCTGTCATTGCGATGACTGCAAGCGGCTGTCCGGAGCGACCTTCGGCCTCTACCTGCATGTGCCGAAAGCTTCGCTGGATGTCGCTGCCGGCACATTCGACACATTCAGGCGCACCGGCGGCAGCGGCCACACGATCCCGATTGAGCGGTGTACAGAGTGTGGCACCCGCATGTGGCACCTGCCGGAGGCGGCGCCGGACCTTGTCATTCTCTGCGCCGGCACGCTGGACGACCCGTCCTGGGCCGTGCCGACCTCCCACATCTTCATCGAGGAAGCCGCACCCGACGCCGTAGCGGCAAACGACGCCCTGGTGATCGAATCCTTCAACTCAACCCGCCAGGCTTTGTGGGATCACTTCGCGTCCATTTATCGGGACTGAATTTGCAGTTCTCGCAGGGATTTAATTTCTCATGTGAGATACACTATTTTCTGCGTCCGGAGGAGTTCGCCTAACAGGATGTATCTTGAGCACTTTTCTGTCTCATGGCTGGCAATTTGGGGTTGCGTGTTATGCGTTGATCCGGAAAGTTGAACTCTCCATTGGGAGGGTAGAAAATGGGAATACGCGCGTTCGCGGCGGCGCTGGCATCGGTTGTCTGGCTAGCAGCTTGCGGAGGCGGCGGAGGGGGCGGCACATCCAGCCCACCTCCTGCACCCCCAGCATCCAACCAGGCACCTTCCGCCAATGCCGGACAGGATATTGCCGGCCCAATCGAAGCGGACGGTGTTCAGGTCGGCAGCGATCTAAGCGGTGATCCGGACGGCGATACGCTCACCTATCTTTGGACCATTATCTCCCAACCAGAGGGGGCCGATGCAGAACTGGATGATGAAACCGCGCAGCAACCAAAACTGCTGACCCTGGTACCCGGGACTTATGAGCTTGAACTCGCCGTTTCGGATCCCGCCGGCGCGACAGGTTATGACAGAGTGTCCGTGACGCTTGAGAACGATGCGCCCGTGCCGGTGGCGGATGTATCCCTTTTCATGCCTGCGATCGGAGAGAACATCGGGCTGACCGCAGTTGAGACGTCTGATCCCAATGGCCAGCCGCTGACATATACGTGGACATTAGAGACGGCACCGGCGGGTGTGGCGGCGGGCACGACATATGACGGCGTGACGCAGACGCTCTCTTTCGATACGGAAGGGGCGTACGGCTTTTCTCTGACTGTATCGGATGGGTATGACTCGGTGGTGGTCGACCTTCCAGCAATCTTCGCAAGTAAATTTTCAATCCGTAAGCTGCCAAGAACGTTCAGCGCCCGGGGGCTGCAGCCAGGCGGCGGCCGGCTGGTTGTGGATCTTCATGACCAGATCGGCGTTTTCGATGAGGGGGTGATTGAGCCGAAACTTATACCCGCTCCGCACGATGTGGTCGGTGTGGCTGTGTCACCGGACGGAAGTATTGCTGCGGTAGAAGGCGATGATGCCATGAGCTTTGTCGATCTCGACAAAGCCGAGATCATCGCTACATGGCCTCTGGACGTTTCTCCCAGACATTTTGTGGTGTCCGATGAGGGCATTGCCTACATAACAGGTTTGTCTGGCGGCAGTACCGATCTTGTGTCTGTCAACATGACAACCGGACAAGTCAAAACGACCGCGGGACGGTATCCGGACCTTAGAGGTTACCTGCATCCCTCCGGCGACAAATTGTATGTTATGTCAGGCATCTCTCCGAATGTCCTTGGCCGGTACACGATCTCGGGTGGGGCGTTTTCAGACTATCGTGAGTCGACCACCGCGAATGGCCTGTGTGGGGCGGGCTGGATGAAGGGAGATGGAAGCGCGCTCATGGCCTATTGCGGCCGGATTATGCAGTTTTCTGATGATCCGGCGACGGATATGACGCCGATCGGGTGGATCTATAATCTTGGTGGCGTCCAAAGCGCGACATACAGCCCGATTACGAAATACTGGTATGTTCTGGGGCTTCCGAATGAAGAGTTCCAGAGCAAGATACTGGTGTATGACTCCCGGACTTATGAATTGATCCACACGATCGAGCTGCCATTGGAGCATGGGACAAGCGGCAATCAGCTGGTCGCGCGATTCGTCACTGCCAGCCAGACGGATCTTTCGCTCCGCATTCTCGCAACGGATCACCCGACAGCGGATGTGGATCACTACATGCTGGTGACGGCTTTGGATTACCCTGCCGGAGTGAACCTGCCTCCCGAAGTGACATTGCAGAAATATTCGGCCGGGTATGTGGGCGAGCAGGTGAGTCTCGATACCAACGACAGCATTGACCCTGAAGGGCTGCCGTTGACGTATGATTGGCAGGTTCTGAGTGAGCCGAATCCTGGCGCAGCGATCCTGACCGGCGGAATTGGGCCAAATGTGAATATGGTTCCGTCTTTGGAAGGGGAATATGTTGTCCAGCTCATTGTGAGCGATGGCGTTCACCAGGTGGTCCGGCAAGTGACCGTGTCAGTTGCGCCGGATCATAGCGCTGCCTTCTACAGATTGCCTGGAAAAATTCTCGATGCGGATTATTCCAAATCACTTTCCGTGCTTGCCTATGTCGTGGAAGGCGAGTCTTCGGTGCGCCTGGTCGATCTTCTGAATTTTAAGGAAAGGCAAGTTCCGCTTGAGCGTCAGGCGTACAGTATCGGGCTCAGTCCGGACGGCCGGCAGGCCGCTGTGTCTCTGTCCGGCAAAGTTTATTTGATCGATCTGACATCGGCAAAGGTTATTGATAGTGCGCTGGTATCCTGGGACTGGGGAGATATCGTCCTCGACGGAAACGGGCGTGCCCATTTCAATACGGAAAAGGGAAGTGTCGGCCCCTTAGTGTCCGTCGATTTCGGTGCAGACGAGGTCAGCATGAAGTACAGCCTTGATCTTGGCACGGCGCTTCGCATGCATCCGACCGAAAACTGGATTTATGGTGTTACGACAAGACAGACCCCAGCGGTTCTCCGCAAATGGGATACGACGACTTTGCCTGTCCAATCGCTCAGGATTGAAGAGATCGGCGTAGCCCAGGAAGAGTTGGGGGGAAATATCTGGATCAGCGAAGACGGCGACAGGATGCTCTCAGGAACCGGCCGATTGTTCACGATCTCTGGTAATTACTCCGCGGACATGTTGCTCGATTACACGATACCGGACGGCATATTCGCCGCCTGGGCAGATCACTCAAGTGAAACACGGGAGTGGGCCGTGATCATCGGGAACTCGACCGGCGTGCCGAGCATGAATGGAAAGATCGCCTTCTATGACGATCAGACCTTTGCGCGGAAGTCTGTCGCCGACGTGCGTGACGTGCCCATCGAGGGTGTGCTCTACCCCGTCCTCGCTGCCCGGATATTCCACTCCGACGATGGCTCTGGGCAGGTCCTTGTGACATCGAATCTGGGCGCCACAGCGGACCCGTTCACCGTTCAGGTGTTAAATTTGTCGAAGTGACAATCAGCGCCTACTCCACCTGATCGGTGTAGGCGCCTTGTTCAAAGGCTTCGGCGAGTTTGAAGCGCTGGATCTTGCCGGAGCCGGTAAGGGGCCAGTCGTCGACCCAGATCCAGTAGGCGGGCGTTTTCTGCGGTGACAGGCGCTCGCGGATGAAGGTCTTCAGTTCTGCATCGGTCGGGTGGGGCTTTGAATTGCCGCGCATGAAGCAGGCGACCTGTTCTCCCCATTTCTCGTCGGGTATGCCGACAATGGCGATTTCGGAAATGGCATCGTGTTCGAGCAGGGCGTTCTCGATCTCTGCCGGGAAGAGGTTTTCCCCGCCTCGAATGATCATCTCCTTCACCCGGCCGGTGATTTTCACATAGCCGCGTTCGTCCATGCGGCCGAGATCGCCGGTGTGCAGCCATTTTTCGCTGTCGATGGTTGCGGCAGTGGCTTCCGGATTGTCGTTGTAGCCGAGCATGACGGAATAGGCGCGGGCGCAGATTTCACCCTGTTCGCCGATGGGCATGACTTCGTTCGTGGCCGGGTCGCGGATTGAAATTTCCGTATACGGTACGGGCTGGCCGATGGTCTGGGTCAGGTCTGTCTCGTCGTCCTCATACCAGGCCTGGGTGAGGCCGGGAGATGTTTCGGTCTGGCCATAGATGATCTGGATCGGTGCGCCCAGCACCTTGCGGGCCTTGCGGCAAAGCTCCGGCGGCACCATTGAGCCGCCGGACATGATGCGACGGGTGGCGGAGACGTCGCGCCCTGTTTTCTCGACCTCTTCGATAAGGGCGACCAGCATGGTCGGCACACCGAGAATGAATTTGGTGCGCTCACGCTCCATCACCTTGACGATCATCGCCGGGTCGAACATCGGCGCGAGCAGCATGGTCGCCCCGACGCCAAGACCGCCCAGCACCAGAATGGCGCAGCCGGTGGTGTGGAAGAGGGGCATGTGGTGCACGAACACATCGCCCTGGTTCACACCGGCGCGTTTCATGTCCTCGATGCCATTGAGGACGAGGCCATTGTGGTGGAGCAGGGCGCCCTTGGGAAAGCCGGTTGTGCCGGATGTGTACTGAATCTGCGTCGGATCGTGTGGGTCCGGGCTGCGCAGCTCGCCGCGCGCTTCGCCGTCGAACAGGGCGGCATGGTCGGTCAGCAAGATTCGGTGGCGGATGGCCGGGATTTCATTGCAGACCTCGTCGGCGATCTGTTGCATCGGATTGCCGCGGAAATCGGCGACATAATAGATTGCTTCGGAGCGGGACTGTTCG
The DNA here is from genome assembly GCF_003263315.1 of Hyphomonas sp. GM-8P. Classification (NCBI taxonomy): domain Bacteria; kingdom Pseudomonadati; phylum Pseudomonadota; class Alphaproteobacteria; order Hyphomonadales; family Hyphomonadaceae; genus Hyphomonas; species Hyphomonas sp. GM-8P. The sequence goes on along the minus strand of NZ_AWFE01000013.1, from coordinate 82,034 downwards.
AGCACGTATTTCAGTTCGCGCTTCTGGTAGGCCGGGTTCACCGTGACGAGGGTGATGCCGGCGAGGCCGCAGGCGAGCTCCAGCAGCACCCATTCGGGCACGTTGTTGGCGTAGACCGCAACGCGGGCGCCTTCCTCATGGCGGCTGGCCAGCGCGCGGGCGAGGCGCTCGGCATCGAAGAGGAGTTCCTGATAGGACCAGGTGCGCAGGACGGTGCCGTCATAGTCCAGCGCTTTCAGGGCCGGCTGGTCCGGTTTGCGGGCGGTCGAGGCGCGCAGCATGTCGCCGATTGTGCGCGGGGCCGGTTCGGGCCCCCCATGAGCCGGAAAATAGGATTCCGTCAGCGAAACCTGGTACATGCGTGCCTCCCAACACTCATTAAGTGTTGGAGGTTACAGGGAAAATTTCCTCGCCGCTACGGGCCATTCCGGCGCGGCTGCAGCAGGTTCACCTAGTAGGCGTAATGGCCGCGGCGGCGCAGGTATCCGGCCATCCGGGAGCGCTTGTCGTCGAGATCGTCTTCGATGATCGAAGGGATCAGGAAGAAGTCCAGGAACCACCAGACAAAGCCGATCAGGAAGAAATAGGAAATGATCTGCAGGATCGCGCTGATCGGCTTGCCCAGATAAAAGCGGTGGGCCGAAACGAAACCGAGGAAAAACCAAAGCAGGTAGGCCGCGCCCGCGCTCTTGCGCTCATTGGCAACGCGTTGCTCGATCAGGATCATGTCATCGGTTGTAAGGCTCATGGCCCGGGGTCTCCTTCTTATCGAATAACAATATATGTGTATTCCCGCGAGATTCCAAGGGCAGCGCCGATCTGGCGCCTGATTTTTCTGTTCCGGCCAATGAAAAGCCTTGGCAGGCCGGGGTTCCGGGCCTTTGCTGGGGGGCCGGGACAGGCCGGGTTTCAAGGGGAGACAAGAAAATGGCGATAAACACTTACGCCCGCGCGGTCATGCTTGGCACGGGGATCTGCCTGGCGGCAGCCTGCACGACAGTCGCGGAGCCGGATGCGGCTCCTGCTACGGTGCCGAAAGCCTACCTCGTCGCCGAAATCGAGGTGGTGAATCCGGAACCCTACAAGGCCTATGTGGCGGCGGCCGGACCGCTGGTCGCAGCCTATGGCGGCAAGTATCTCGTGCGCGGCGGCGCGGCCGAGGCCCTTGAAGGCGCTCCACCTGCCGGCCGGATGGTTGTCGTGGAGTTTCCGAGCATGGCGGAAGCGAAGCGCTTCTACGACTCGCCGGAGTATACGGAAGTCCGGCGGGGGCGAATCGAGAATGCGGTTTCCCGGTTCATTCTGGTGGAAGGCCCAGCCCCCTGATGCAGCATCTTCCTTTCGGTTCGGTGTCCTGCTAAGCGCCGCGGATGTACCAGATATCGGCAAGAGGCGCGCGGGCGCCGGTGGAAGCAGCATGGGATGCCCTGGCCTGGGCAGACCCGTCGCCTGCGGGCGCAGTGGACTGCAAGGAAGACGGACGGGGCGTCTGGCGCCTCGATGCCTTCGCGGAGAGCCAGGAAGACGCCGACGCGTGTGTGGCCATGATCACCGAGACCAGCCCGGAGCTGAACGCGCGGGTGGAAGAAGTGGTCGAGCGCGACTGGGTGACCATGTCGCTGGAAGGCCTGCCGCCGGTTTCTGCTGGTCCGTTCTTTGTCGCGGGCAGTCATGCGCTGGCGAAGATGGCGCCGGGGCGGATCCCGGTGCTGATCGAGGCGGGGCCGGCTTTCGGCACCGGCCATCACGGTACGACGCTGGGTTGCCTGCTGGCGCTCGATGACGTGCGCCGCCGCCGCGCCATCGGGAAAGTGCTGGATCTCGGGACGGGCTCCGGCGTCCTGGCAATCGCTGCCCTGAAGGCCGGCGCGACCATGGCGCTCGGCACCGATATCGATTTCGACAGTGTCGTCGTGGCGAACGAGAATGCGAAGAAGAACAATGTAACCGGCTTCACGGCGATGCATGTGACCGGCGCGAACCATCCGCGCATCCGACAGGCTGCGCCGTACCAGACCGTGTTTGCGAACATCCTGATGAAGCCGCTGATCGGCCTTGCGCCGGAGATTGCGCGCCTTACGGCGCCCGGCGGCACGATCATCCTGTCGGGCTTGCTGCATCACCAGGCCATGCAGGTGCGTCAGGCCTTCGAGGGTCATGGCATCCTGTTCGAACGCCGCATCCGCAAGGATGGCTGGTCAACGCTGGTCATGCGCCAGAAAGCCTGACGCAGGGCAGAACCTGGCATTGAAATAAAAATCTCCCGCCGCATCCCAGGGAGGATGGGCGGGAGAAAGGTAATCTACACTCAGGGTAGGTTGCCTGCCCGGAGGTGTGGGCAGGCCAGGGATCAGGGTTGATCAGGCGTGCGTGGCGCGGCGTGCCCAGCGGGCCATGCGGCGGGCCAGGATGCGCGGACGGTTCACCGGCATCTGCACGGCTTCGCCGGCGATGATCGCGCGGGTGATGTCTTTGACCTCTGCGCCGCGAATTTCGGCAGTGTCAGTGCGGGCGGAGGTCGTCAGGTCGGTATTCATCAGTTTTGCTTTCGTTGTTCTTGCAATTATTATTCGTGCGTTCTTTTTCCGAACCCGAGATGCATGTCTCAATGACTTCGGAGGGCGCCATATAGGCCTCAGAGGTAAACAAAAAAGAGGGAAAGCCTGAAAATAAGCATGCTGAAATGCATAGCTCAAATGCGCTTTCCTTGGGTCAGGTGCGGCGGTAAGACTCCGGCATGAGACAGACCTTCGATATCAAGGGCGGCCCCCAGGACGGGCGCGCGCACCTTCCGCTGCTCCGCAAGGAGCTTGGCACCATGGGCCTCGACGGCTTTTATGTGCCGCACGACGACGAATACCAGAACGAGTACCTGCCGGACGCGAACGAGCGCCTGGCCTGGGTATCGGGCTTCACCGGCTCGTTCGGGTCCGCCTTCGTCTTCACCGACAAGGCCGTGATCTTCGCCGATGGCCGCTACACCATTCAGGCAGCCGACCAGACCGCCCCTGAACTGTGGGACCGGGAAGCCATTCCGGAGCCGGGCGCTTTCGGGTGGCTAGCGAAACAGAAACTTTCCGGCAAGAAGGTCGGGTACGACCCGCGCCTGATGAGCCCGAATGATGTCACCCTGCTGGAGGCCGCCGCAAAGAAATCCGGCGCCGAACTGATCGCGGTCGAGGAAAACCCGATCGACAAGGCCTGGGCCGACCGTCCGCCGCAGCCAATGGCGGAAGTCGCGCCTTACCATGTGAAATATGCCGGCGTTGCGCATGACGAAAAGCGCGCTGAAATCGGCAAGGCGCTGGAAGAGGACGGCATCGATGCCGCCGTGCTGACGTCACCGGCGTCGCTTGCCTGGGCGTTCAATATCCGGGGCGGGGACGTGATGTGCACGCCGCTGCCGCTGGGCCGGGCGATCCTCCACAAGGATGGCAGTGCGGATCTGTTCCTCGACGAAGCGAAAGTCTCGCCGAAGTTGCGCAAGCATCTCGGCAATACAGTCACCGTCCGTCCGCTGTCGGAAATTGACGAGGGACTGGGTGAATTGTCCGGCAAGACCGTCAGCCTCGATCCGGATCTCGCCTCGGCCTGGTTCTTCGACACGGTGGAAGCGGCCGGTGGCAAGATCGTGCGCCAGCGCGACCCGGTGGCTCTGCCGCGCGCCTGCAAGAATGAGGCAGAGATCAAGGGCACCACCGCCGCGCACATTCGTGACGGCGTTGCACTGACCCGCTTCCTGCACTGGCTCGACACCGAAGCGCAGAGCGGCAAGGTGACCGAGATCGAAGCGGCGATCCGGCTGGAGAATTTCCGCGACGAATACGACTCGCTGAAAGACCTGTCCTTCCCGTCGATTTCCGGCGCGGTGGAGCATGGCGCGCTGCCGCACTATCGCGTGTCGGAAGCGTCCGACCGGACGCTGGAGCTCGGCTCGCTCTACCTGATCGATTCAGGCGGTCAGTATCCGGATGGGACGACGGACGTCACCCGCACCGTGCCGATCGGTGAACCGATAGCAGACATGATTCGCCACTATACGCTGGTGCTGAAAGGCCATATCTCGCTGGCCACCGTACGGTTCCCGGAAGGCACGACCGGTACGCATCTCGATACGCTGGCGCGTCATGCGCTGTGGCAGGCGGGGCTCGACTATCAGCACGGCACAGGCCATGGCGTCGGCGTGTATCTCGGCGTGCATGAAGGGCCGCACCGGATTGCCAAGGCGTGGAACGCCGTGCCGCTGATGCCGGGCATGATCGTCTCGAACGAACCCGGCTATTACCGGGAAGGGCAGTACGGCATCCGGATCGAAAACCTGCAATATGTTACCCCGCCAGCCCGCATCGAGGGCGGCGAGATCGACATGCTGGGCTTCGAATGCCTGACCTTCGCGCCGCTGGCACGTGACCTGATCGACGTGAAGCTGCTCACCAAAGAAGAGCGCAAATACGTCAACGACTATCACAAGCAGGTCTGGAAGCTGCTGAACCGCAAACTGCCGGACGATGTGAAAGCCTGGCTTAAGGACGCCACGAAGCGGATCTAGACGGCATAGTAGATAATGGTTTTGAGTGCCGGGTTTTCGATAACCTGAAGGGCGACATATTCGTATTTCGTCCTGCCGCCGCCTGGCGGGTAGAGCGTCTTGCACCCGGCACCGCCGACCTTGATGCCATGTTGGCGCCACCATGTCGCAAACAGATGGCTCTCTGCCTGAAGCCGGCCCGTTAGCTGCACGAAGCGGGGATCGGCTGTGTTGATGTCGTGAACGGGCCGGAACTCGGCCAGCATGCGTTTTGCTTCGGCTTCCCAGCCAGCCCCGAACAGCTTGCGTGAGGCCGGGCGGAGGAACATGCCGATAAAGACATTCCTGTCGGCATCCGCAACATCGCCGAACCCGAACAAGGCATCTGCCGCAAGGTTCCAGTGAAGCACATCGCCCAACCGGTTGGTGACATAGGCTGGCTGTGCCAGCCGGTCGGTCATGCGCTGCACAGTCGGCGGAACAACTTCGTCCGCGGCGTCCTGGGGCAGGGCCATGCCGGACAGGGCGTAGAGGTGAGCTATCTCGACCGTGTCGAGCCGCAAGGCCCTGGCAATCGCGTCAACGGTGTGGCGGGACGGGCTGACCGGGCAGCCCTGTTCCAGCCTGATGTACCAGTCGACAGAAATATCTGCGAGCTCGGCCACCTCATCGCGGCGAAGCCCCGGGGTGCGGCGCCGTCCGCGTTCAGGCAGGCCGAGGGTCTCCGGCCGGATCGCCTCGCGCCGGGAGCGGAGGAACCGGCCAAGCTCGTTGCGGGCATGGCGAACAGGGGTGGGCGTCGTCGTTTGCATCTCAGGGTGGGTCCATTTAGTCCTAGGATAATCCTGGTCCTGTTTGAGGCGTGACGTTCACCCTAGTCTCGACAAACGATCCGTCAACTGCGGGTCGAACGAGAAAGGAATATCCCATGCCAATGATTCAAGTCTGGATGCGATCCGGGAAGGACAAGGCCTACAGGGCGGCCGTTTCGGCGGGCATCCACCAGGCGATGATCTCGGTGATGAACCTGCCGGAAGACGACTATTTCCAGGTCACGCACGAACTGGAAGAAGAGAATTATATCTTTGACCCGAACTATTTCGGAATGCCGCGCAGTCCGGACTTCCTGATGATCCGGCTTTCGTTCAATGCCCGCCCGGCCGCCGTGAAGATGCGCCTGTTTGAGGCAATTGCAGACAATCTTGTGAAATCTCCCGGCGTCCGCCGCGAGGACCTCGGCATGAGCATCCTCGAGACCAATTTCGAGAACTGGTGGGCCCATGGCCGCCGGGTGGACAAGGAGACGGGTACGGATGAGCGGATCGGTGGGGACGGCTAGCCTTTCTCTAGAACTCCCGCTCTCTCCCGGTCCATTCGATAAATCGGCCCGTGCGGGCCAGAGTGAGCCCGTCCGCGACTGCAACAATCCCTTTCGCGACTTCGTCCGGGGTGAGGTTTGCGGCGGGCCCGCCCATATCGGTCTGTACCCAGCCGGGATCGATCAGGCAGACTGCGATGCCTTCTGGCGCGAGGTCTGTCGCAAGGCCTTGCATCACCTTGTTCACTGCTGCCTTGGACGCCCGGTAGGCGATCCGGTCGGATTTGGCATAGCCCATCCAGGACATCTGGCTGGAAACGGTCAGGATACGGCCGTTTTCAGATTTCCGGATATGAGGCAGGAAAGCCTGCGCGACGGCCAGCGGCGCGAGTGTGTTGATTTCGAGCGTCCGGGCGAAGCCGTCGAAATCCATTTTCAGCGTGGTCTGCTCAGCATCCGGCGGGCCGATTGTGCCGGCATTGTTGATCAGGATGTCGACGGGTGCGTCGAGGTGCGCAGCGGCTGCTGACATGGCTGAGCGGTCGGTCACGTCGAAGACAAGTGGCGTGAAGCCGGAGCCGAGTTCCGCTGCTGTTTCCTCCGCCTGTGCGTCAGTGCGCACGCTGCCACAGACGCGCCAGCCCTTGTCCAGCGCCTCCCGGGCGAGGTGAAAGCCGATACCGCGATTTGCGCCGGTGATGAGGATGGTGGTCATGTCATTTGAGTCCCAATTGCTTCAACGCATCCTGCACACCATCGAACCGGGGGCGGATGTCCTCCCCGATATGGGCATGGGTGGGGATGTAGAACAGGCCAAGGTCCAGGCCTTTCAGGGCAATCTCGGCGCACTGCTCCGGCATGATGACGTTGAATTCGGGCGGGATCATCGCCGGATCGGGAATGCCGCTGGCGATCAGCGGCGTATAGACCCCACCCGGCATCAGCACGTGCAGATCCATCAGTTCGCCGCGAAGGTCTTCGCGCAACCACTCAGCCATGATCAGCACACCGTGCTTGGTCGCGCCATAGGCGCCGATATGGGTGCGCTTCACGGCGTGCGGCAGGCTGAGGGAATTTTCAGATCCAGTGATCATCAGCCGTCCCCGCACACCTGAATCCTTGAGGACTGCGGCATAGGCCTGGGCAATGCGGAAGGGAGCAAACATGTTCACTTCGAACATCCGCATTGTCTCTGGCCCGAAATCCTCCTTGGTCATCCGTTTGTGGCGATCGATACCGGCATTGGCGCAGACAAGGTCCAGCTGGCCTTTCCAGTCCAGCGCCTCTTTCACGAGCGCGGCAGATGCTTCCGGCTTCGACAGATCACAGGGAATGGCAAGGCCCGGGCGGGGCAGCTGCGCGGCGACCTCCCTGGCGAGGTCTGCCTGTATGTCGGCGACCACGACGTCCGCCCCGCGTTCGCTGAGCTGCGTCGCCATCGCCTTTCCGATGCCGGATGCTCCGCCGGTGATCAGCGCCACCTTGCCGTTGTAATCGATCATGCTTGCGGCCTCCCTGAATATCGCCTTCTTTGGCAGGCTATACTGAAAGTGCGCCCGGGCAGAGGGCTTGCGGTAAATCTGCCCTGAATGGGTGCCGTGCAGATTCCATTTGTTCTGTTTTTGTTCTAATGCTAGGAACACACTCCGTAGAGTTGGGAGTGCTTCCATGATCCTTGCTTTGTCCATTCGTGATTTTGTTCTGATCGACCGTCTCGATATCGAGCCGGGATCAGGCTTTACCGCGCTGACCGGGGAGACCGGGGCGGGAAAATCCATCATCCTTGATGCCCTGGCGCTGACGCTGGGCGCACCGGCAGACCGGGGCGTGATCCGCTCCGGCGCAGAGCAGGCAAGCGTTGCGGCGGAATTTGCCGCCGTGCCCGGCCATCCGGTCTGGGACGTGCTGGCCGAGCATGGCTTCGAGGCGAGTCCGGACGAGACGCTGACCCTGAAGCGCGTCGTGCGCGCCAGCGGCCCGGCGCGGGCCTTCATCAATGACCAGCCGGTCAGTGCCGCCCTGTTGGCCGAGGCAGGCGAGACGCTGGTGGAGATCCATGGCCAGCATGCGGCGTCCGCGCTGATGCGTCCGTCCTCTCATCGAAAGCTGCTCGACCTGTTCGCAGGCAATGAAGCCCTGCTGGATGCTTGTGCCGAAGCACAGGCGGCCCGGCTGGAAGCGAGGGAGACACGCGAGCGGCTGGAAGCCGAGACAGAGGAAGCGCTGCGCACGCGGGAATGGCTGGCTGGCGCGGTGGAGGAGCTGGACACGCTCGCCCCGCAGGCTGGGGAGGCAGGTGTTCTGACCGAGACCCGCACGCGCCTGATGCAGTCCGAACGCGTGACCGAAGCCATTACGGAGGCCGAAGAAGCCTTCGCCGATGCCGAGATCGAGGCAGCGCTCTCCAAAGCGTCACGGGCGGCTGAGCGTATCTGCCGTCTGCCGGGCTTTGACGGGGCTGATCATCCTCTCGCCCATGCGGCCCGGTCGGCGGCTGAAGCACTGGAGCGTGCCCTGATCGAGACAGGCGAGGCCGAAGCGGCGATTGCCGCGCTGGAAAGCCTGGTCGAGCATGACACCAGTGCGCTGGAGATGGCCGAGGCGCGGCTCTTCGCGCTGCGGGCCGTTGCCCGCAAGCACATGGTCGATCCGGATCTGTTGCCAGACGTGCTGGAGACCCTGCGTGAGCGCCTGAACCTGGTGGAAGCCGGCGAGGACGCGCTGGTCCGCGCCCGGAAAGCCGAGAGCGCGGCCAATGCCGCCTGGCATGCAGCGGCGGAAAAACTGACCGCCGCACGGAAAGCGGCCGCTGCCCAGCTGGAAAAGGCCATCGTGAAGGAGCTTGCGCCGCTAAAACTCGGTCGTGCGGTCATTCGTGTCTCTGTCACGCCGCTCGGTGAAGATGGCGGGGCGCATGGCGGTGACCGGGTGGAGTTCGATGCCGAAACCAATCCCGGCGCAGGCTTCGGCCCCTTGCGCAAGATCGCCTCCGGCGGGGAACTGGCGCGCGTGTCGCTCGCCCTCAAATGTGCCCTGGCAGAGGCGGGCAGCGCTGGCACTCTGATCTTCGACGAAGCGGACCAGGGCGTCGGCGGCGCAGTCGCCGCGGCGATTGGCGAGCGATTGATCCGGCTGGGCCGCACGCGGCAGGTGTTCGCGATCACCCACAGCCCGCAAGTCGCGGCGGCGGCGCGGTCGCAGTGGCTTGTGGAAAAGGGCAGGGGCAAGTCTGGTGGCACGCGCCTGCGCGGGCTAGATGAGTCGGACAGGCAGGAAGAAATTGCCCGCATGCTGTCCGGCGCCGAGATCACCCAGGAGGCGCGGGCAGCGGCCGGGAGGCTGTTGGAGGATGTATGAGCGAGGCGACCCCGGTCGAAGACCTGACACGCGAAGAGGCCGCGGTCGAACTTGAACGCCTTGCCGGCCTGATCGCCGAGGCAGACGCGGCGTATTACCAGGAAGACGCCCCGCTGATGACGGACGCGGAATACGATGCCGCGCGCCTGCGCAATGCGGCCATTGAAGCTCGCTTCCCGGACCTGAAGCGCGAGGACAGTCCGTCAGACAGGGTCGGTGCGGCCGCGCATGACGGCTTCGCCAAGGCGGCGCATGCCGCGCCCATGCTGTCGCTCGACAATGCGTTCTCCGACGAGGATGTCAGCGACTTCGCAGACCGGATCCGGCGCTTTCTCGGCCTCGGCGCAGACGAAGAAGTCGCAATCACGGCGGAACCTAAAATCGACGGCCTGTCTCTCAGCCTCACCTATGAGAAGGGCACGCTGAAACGCGCAGCAACGCGCGGCAATGGCGAGGTGGGCGAGGACGTCACCGCCAATGCGCGCACGCTGGGCGACATCCCGAAAAAACTGTCCGGCAAGGGCTGGCCCGACAGGATCGAGATCCGCGGCGAAGTCTACATGACCAAGGCGGACTTTGCGGCGCTTAACAAGCGGGAAGAAGAGGCGGGCCGGAAGGTTTTCGCCAATCCGCGTAATGCGGCGGCAGGCAGCCTTCGGCAGCTCGATGTCGAGATTACGAAATCCCGCCCGCTACGCTTCTTTGCCTATGCCTGGGCTGCCGAGAGCACGCCTTTTGCGGACACACAGCATGAAGCCGTGCAGATTTTCGCCGATTGGGGCTTTTCAACAAACCCGTTGATGATCCGTGCCGTGACGGTGGAGGAATTGCTCTCGGTTTATCGTGACATCGAGGCAAAACGGGCCGATTTGCCGTATGATATCGACGGCGTCGTCTACAAGGTGGACCGGCTTGACTGGCAGCAACGCCTCGGCTTCGTCTCCCGCGCGCCGCGCTGGGCCATTGCGCACAAATTCCCGGCGGAGAAGGCCACGACCGAACTGCTGGACATCGACATCCAGGTTGGCCGTACGGGGTCACTGACGCCGGTAGCGCGGCTGCAGCCTGTGACGGTGGGCGGCGTGGTCGTCTCCAACGCTACCCTGCACAATGAAGATGAGATCGCCCGCCTAGGTGTGAAGCCCGGCGATACGGTCGAGATCCAGCGGGCAGGGGATGTGATTCCGCAAGTCCTCCGTGTCGTGAAAGATGGTGGCGGCGAGTCCTGGCAGATGCCGCACCAGTGCCCGATCTGCGGATCGGACGCGGTGAGGGAAATCGATGCCAAGGGCGAGGAAGATGTCCGGCGCCGCTGCACCGGCGGGCTCGTCTGCCCGGCGCAAGCTGTGGAGCGGCTGAAGCATTTCGTCTCCCGCAAGGCACTGGACATTGACGGCCTCGGCGCGAAACAGATTCAACTCTTCCATGAGAAAGGCGTGTTGAAAGGCCCGCAGGATATCTTCCGGCTTGCGGCGGCGATCGAGGCCGCCGGCCTGCCGCCGCTGGAAGCGTGGGAAGGCTTCGGCAAGGTCTCTGCGAAGAAGCTGTTCGATGCCATTGATGCGCGCCGGAACGTGCCGTTTGCACGGTTCCTCAACGGGCTCGGCATCCGCCATGTCGGCCAGACGACGTCGCAATTGTTCGCGCGGACTTTCCTGAAATGGGATGTGTTCTGGGCAAATGTCGTCTCCGCCGCCGAAGACGGGGAGGGCAGTGAAGCCTGGGAGGCGCTGTCCGGCATCGACGGCATCGGCGCAACGGCGGTCAACGCGCTCTGCGATTTCGAGCGCGAGGCCCATAATCGCGACATGCTCGCTGCCTTGCTTTCGGAGCTGACGATCGAGGACGAGGCGAAAGCCGCCTCCGACAGCCCGGTTGCGGGCAAGACGATTGTCTTCACGGGGACGCTGGAGCGGATGACGCGGGACGAGGCGAAAGCCCGAGCCGGGGCGCTGGGGGCCAAAGTGTCAGGATCGGTCTCCGCCAAGACGGATCTCGTCGTCGCCGGGCCGGGCGCCGGGTCGAAACTTAAGAAGGCGGCAGAGCTCGGTATCCAGACGATGACCGAGGATGAATGGTTCGACCTGATTGGCGGCGCGTGAAGCGCGTGGCCTTGCCGCTTATTTTCCGCCGGGAATGATTCTCTGCAGCAGGGTGCGCTTCGTCGCCGACGTATCCAGCATCACGCCTTCCGAGGTCAGAAGGTTGTATGCCATCTTGTACCAGTCCGATTCCGGATAATTGTATCCGAGAGTCGCGGCGGCTTCAGTGGCCTGCGGGCGCATGCCAAGGGAGAGGTAGGCCTCGACCAGGCGATAGAGCGCTTCTTCGGAGTGGGAAGTCGTGTCGTAGTCCTGAACGACGGTGCGGAACCGGTTGATCGCCGCCAGCGTCTGGTTGGACCGCAGGTACCAGCGGCCGACTTCCATTTCCTTGCCGGCCAGCTGGTCATTGACCATGTCCAGCTTGAGTTGCGCGTCGCGGGCGTATTCACTGTCCGGGAAACGGCGCAGTACGTCCTGCAGGGAGACCTTGGTCTGTTCGGTCATGCCCTGGTCGCGGCCGACATCAACAATCTGCTCAAACTGGCTGACCGCGATGAGGTAGTAGGCATACGCTGCCTCGGTACCGCCTGGGTGCAGCGAGATATAGCGCTGAGCTGCGGAGATGGCTTCGTCATAGTCGCGGCGCCGGTAATGGGCGTAAGCGGTCATCACCATCGCCTTGCGGGCCCATTCGGAATAGGGGTGCTGGCGCTCGACTTCGTTGAACAGCAGGATCGCTGTCTCGTAATCGCGGCTGTCCAGTTCGCTGCCGGCCTGATTGTAGAGTTGCTCGACCGGGCGCTCGACATAGGCGAGTTCGCGCTGGCGCTTTTCCCGGCTCTGGCAGGCTGTGAGGCTCACAGCCACGGCGATCAGGGCGAGGGCGAGGGGCTTGGCAGGCTTCATGGGCTCCGGCGCGCTTTCTGCAATTCTTGTCGCCCTTTGATTAGCGCGAACCCTGCCGGAATTCCAAGGAACTTTCACATGCCGGAAACCTTAAACAGGCCCGGAAACAGGCTAGGTGGCCCAAGTCTTACAGGCTTTTTAGACAGGCTCTTTGAGGAAGTGCGGCGATAACCGCTCAGATGGCAGCGCCGGCCCGAACAGTTTGGGTGACGAGATCGGTGTCGGCGTCGCTTTCCCAGCACCAGGCTTCCGGGGTCGCCAGCAGCTTGCGTACCAGCTTGTTGTTCAACGCGTGGCCCGGCTGCACCGCGTCATAAGCGCCGGCGATCGGGGCGCCTGCCAGCATGAGGTCGCCCACCGCATCCAGCATCTTGTGGCGCACGAATTCATCTTCGATGCGCAGGCCTTCCGGGTTCATGATCGCTTCGTCGTCGTCGATCACGACAGCATTGTCGAGCGAGCCACCGCGGGCAAGGCCCATGGAACGCAGCATCTCGACATCGCGGGCAAACCCATAGGTGCGGGCAAAGGCGAGGTCCCGGGCAAACATGCCGGGCGCGAGGCGCAAGGCCATCTGTTGAACGCCGATGACATTGTTGTCGTATTCGATGCGGGCGCGCAGCGTGAGGTGATTGTCTTCAGAGGGCGACAGGGTGGCGCGCTTCGGCCCGTCAACGATCTCGATGGTTTCGAGAATGCGGATGCGGCGGCGCGGCGCGGTCTGCTGTTTCAGGCCAGCTTGTAGAAGCAGCTCGCAGTAGACGGCCGACGAGCCATCCATGATCGGCACTTCCGGCCCGTCGATTTCGATCAGAAGATTGTCGATACCGAGACCGGAGACGGCCGCCATCAGGTGTTCAACCACGGCGACCGAAATACCATTTTCGTTGGAAATCGTCGTGCCGAGCTGGGTGTCGGAGACGTTTGCGGCATGGGCCAGGATTTCAGCTTTCGGCAGGCCGAGGTCTGTGCGGCGGAACAGGATGCCAGTGCCGACAGGCGCCGGTTTCAGAACCAGCCGGGCTTTCTCGCCGCTGTGGACGCCGACGCCGGCGCACATGGCGGGCCGCTCAATTGTCTGCTGCATTTCCATGCCAAATCTACTCACAACTGCCCCATGACAACAGGCGCCTTTGTGAGGGTAGGGGGTTAAAGGAGCAAAACACGGCTTGTTTCGGCGTGTTACAAAACGAGCCATATCATCAGATATGGCCCTGTTTAAATTGGGTTTTTACTGCAACAGGTTAACCTTGCCTGACTGTTTTTTCACGCATCCGGCGCTGCCATCCGTTGGGCGGTTCAGTGATTGGCTGACCGGCGCAGGAAAGCGGGGATCTCGAGGTCTGCATCGTCGAACGGGGCAGGCTCGGGATGATCGTCCGGCGAGGAGACAATCGGGGCCGGCTCAGCGGTGTCATCGTTTTCGCCCTGCGGCGTGTTGCGGCGCCATCCGAACAGGTTGGCAAAACCGGATCCGCCCTGGTCGGCTTTCGGCTTGTCGGCGACCGGGGTGTCGCGACGGGCGGAGAATACAGAATCTGCTGACACTTCTTCGTCTCCTTCTGCGCCTACATAGTGATCGTCTTCGACCGCCGCTGTTTCTGCTTCCGCAGCGGTTGGACGATGGGTGATGATGGTCGGGCGGTCTTCGTCATGCGCCGGGGCGTCTTCCGCCATTTCCTCGGCTGCGACGCCTTCGGTTTCTGCGGTGTCCTCTTCCAGCTCGGGTTCCGGCTCCGGTTCCATTTCTTCGACCGGAGCAGCGATCGGCTGACGGACGCTGGCTTCCGGATTGGCGGGCTCTGCCGGCTTGGCGGCGAAGCCTGCTTCGACGCCTGCCGCGATCACGGAGACGCGCAGACGGCCTTCCAGTTCGGTGTCGAAGGCCGATCCGAGGATGATGTTCGCATCCGGGTCCACTTCGCGCCGGATCTCGTTGGCAGCCTCGTCCAGCTCGAACAGGGTCATGTCATAGCCGCCGGTGATGTTGATGAGCACGCCCTTGGCGCCCTTCATCGAGATATCGTCCAGCAACGGATTGTCGATCGCCTGGCGTGCCGCTTCCAGTGCGCGGTTCTCGCCGGTGGCCTCACCCATGCCCATCATGGCCGTGCCCATGCCGTGCATGATGGCGCTGACATCTGCGAAGTCGAGATTGATCAGGCCGGGCATGACCATCAGGTCGGTGATGCCGCGCACGCCGGAATACAGCACGTCGTCGGCCATGCGGAAGGCTTCGGCGAAGGTCGTGCGATCGTTGGCGATGCGGAAAAGGTTCTGGTTCGGCACGACGATCATCGTGTCGACATGGCCGCGGATCAGGTCCAGCCCGCTCTCGGCGACATGCATGCGGCGATTGCCTTCGAAGCCGAACGGCTTGGTGACGACGGCGACGGTGAGGATATCCATCTCGCGCGCGGCGCGGGCGATCACCGGGGCGGCGCCGGTGCCTGTACCGCCGCCCATGCCGGCCGCGATGAATACCATATGGGCGCCTTCGAGGTGGCCCTTGATCTCGTCGATGGATTCTTCGGCGGCCTTTTCGCCGACTTCAGGACGCGCGCCGGCGCCGAGGCCGGAGGTCGTGACCGGGCCAAGCTGAATCTGCTTCTCGGCCTTGGAACGTGAAAGGGCCTGCGCGTCTGTGTTGGCTGCAATGAACTCGACGCCCTGAAGGTTCGCCTCGATCATGTTGTCGACAGCGTTGCCACCGGCACCGCCGACGCCAAAGACCAGGATCCTGGGCTTCAGTTCATAATTCATTGCATCCCTCACTTCACTCTACTTGCGGACCCCTGCCGTGGGGCAAGATGGCGTGATGCGGCTAAGAAGCAGTTAAGTGGAGTGAAATTGGCTCAGAAATTTTCTTCGAGCCAATGGAACACCTTGTTCACCACGCCGCTTCTCGACTCTGGTCCGTCCTTGCGCGAAGCAGTTGCCCTTACTGCGTCCGCAAACCCCAACTCAGAGTACAGTAGCAGACCGGAGGCTGTGGAGAAAGCTGGTGTTGCCAGTGTTTCGCCCAGAAATTCGGCGATGGTCGGTCGCCCAAGCCGCACTGGCGCCTGCAGGATGCGGTTGGCGACGTCGCGCACGCCCGGTAACTGCGATGCACCGCCTGTCAGCACGACGCGGTGGGGGAGTACTTTGCGTACACCACTGGAATCGAGCGTCTTGCGCACAAATTCGAAGGTCTCTTCGACGCGCGGAGCAATGATGGCGGCTAGCTGGCCGCGCTCCATGCGCGTCGCCTGCAGCCGGCCGTCATCGCCCAGTCGCGGAACCTCAATTCTTTCAGCGAGGCCCGGACCTTCGAGGTTGGCCGTGCCGTAGACGCTTTTCAGGCGCTCGGCGGCCGCGAAAGTCGTTCCGAGGCCCTGGGCAAGGTCTGACGTTACATGCGCGCCGCCGGCAGGGACAAGGCCCAGCCAGGCAGGAGAGCCGTTCAGGTAGACCGAGACCGCCGTCACTCCGGCACCCATATCGATGCAAATGGCACCGTTCTCGATCTCGTCGTCGATCAGCGTGCCCGCCCCACTCGCGATGGAGGAGGGGATCAGCGCCGAGACGCCGATATGCGCCCGGCCGACACATTCGACCAGATTTTTCACCACTGATTTCGGTGCGGTGACGACCGAGAGCAGCAGGCTGAGCTCATTGGCATACATGCCCTGCGGCTCACGCACGCCTTCCTGTTCGTCGACGCGATAGGCAACCGGCCAGGCGGCGAGGGTTTCTTCCCCGCGCGCCGGGACCTTCGCCAGCGCCTGGGCCTGGATACGGCGCACGTCTTTCTGGTTGATCTCCCGTCCGTCAATCGCGATCCGGGCGGTCACCAGTGTGGAGGCCAGTTTCTGGCCGGTGATGCCCAGCATCACATTGGAAATCTGCTCGCCCGCTTCGCGCTCGGCATCTTCCACGGCGAGGCGGATGGCGCGTTCCAGGCCCTCCATGTCGGTGATCGTCCCGCCGGTGAAGCCGCGCGACTGCTGGCGCCCGGCGCCGAGAATGCGGAAACTGCGCGGACCGGAGCCGTCATTGCGGCCGATCAGGCAGGTGATCTTCGAACAGCCGATGTCCAGCGCCGCTACCGTGCCGGTGCTCGAACGGCCCATACGGGGGGCGCGGCGGGACTGGACATTGGCCATCAGGAACGCGCCGCGATTTCACGCGCCTTGAAGTTCGGCGGATTGACCGGGCCGAGATAGACGCGGCCGGCATTGCGCAGGTCGATCATTTTCAGCGGGCGCTGCATGAGGGCGGTGCGCACCTGCAGGTCGGTCAGGCGGCCAAGGGCGGCGGTCAGCTCGATGTCTTCCGGCAGGCGGACCGTGGCGCCGGAAATGAGGCGCATGTCCCAGCGGCGGTCATTGATGCGCGTGGCGATTGCGAGATCGTCTGTCACTTCCGGGGCGTCGGCGAGTGCCATGACGAGGGCAGGGGCGGCTTCCGGCGCGCCGCGCCCGGCAACGCGGACCAGATCCGGATGATCGCTAGCCCGCTCGTCCGGAATGACGCGGCCAAGGCCGTCCACAACGGTCCATTCCTTGCCGTCATGCCAGATGGCGACCGGCTCGGCGGCGTCCGCGATGATCACGACCTGGTCCGGCCAGAGCCGGTGCACGCGCACGTTCAGCACCTTGTGAGTGCCCTCGACACGGCGGCGGATGATGTAGGGATCGGCGCGGAACATGTTCTCGCCGGGCTCGATCATGGCGGCGGCGCGGATTTCCTGCTGCAGGCGGGGATCCTGCTCAAGGCCGAGGACGGAGACTTCGTTGACGGAGACACCGGCCATGCGGGCCGTATCGTCCATGAAGCCGGCAAACCGGCTTTCGATCTGTGACATGGATCCGCCCATCCAGGCTGCCAGCGCCACGATGATGGCGATCAGCATGACGAAACCGAACAGGACGGACGAGACGCGCACTTCCTCGCCGGTCACTTCGTCGACGAAGGTGATCGGTTCGCGTCTGCGTTTCGGTGTGGGCTGGTTGCGGCTTATCTTCGGCATGAAGCGTCCTCAATCATCCATGCGACCAGTTCTTCGAAGGACATTCCAACGAAAGCGGCCTGTTCAGGGACAAGTGAGGTCGGCGTCATGCCGGGTTGGGTATTGGTCTCAAGGATCACGAGCCGGTCTCTCTTGTCGTCGTAGCGAAAGTCGGACCGCGTCGCGCCCCGGCAGCCAAGGACCTGATGTGCCCGCAAGGCGAAATCCATCGCCATGGCGGTAATGTGCTCAGGCACGTCTGCCGGGATCACATGACGTGATCCACCAGCTGAATATTTTGCATCGAAATCGTAATAGTCCCTTAAGGTCGTGATCTCTGTCACGGCAAGGGGACGGTCGCCCAGCACGGCGACGGTCAGTTCACGGCCCGGAATGAACTCCTCGGCCATGAGGTAATCGCCATAATGCCAGCTCTCGCTGAGCAGTTCCTGCGGCGGGCCATTCGCGCCTTTCCGCACGATCAGGACGCCAAAACTGGAGCCTTCATTGACCGGTTTGACCACATAGGGCGGTTCCAGCGGATGGGCCGCAGCGGCTTCGGCGCGCGTCACCTGGCGATCCTCTGCCACCGGCAGGCCGGCGGCGCGGTAAACGGCTTTTGACTTCAGCTTGTCCATCGCCAGCGCGGAGGCGAGCACGCCGGAATGGGAGTAGGGCAGGTCCATGACCTCCAGCAGGCCCTGCACACAGCCATCTTCGCCCCAGGGCCCGTGCAGGCCGTTGAGCACGACATCCGGCTTCACATCGGCCAGTTGGGCGGCGAGGTTCCGGTCCACATCGATACCGACTGCGTCATAACCTGCCGCCTGCGCGGCCTTCAGCATCTGCGTGCCTGAGGAAAGCGAAACCTCCCGTTCGGAGGACCAGCCGCCATAGATCACTGCCACGCGCTTCATTCTGAAAGTCCTTCCTGCCGGGCGGGCCCTGATCGGTCACGCCTGCTTCCAACCGTCTTTTCTGCTTCGTGCCGGTGAATAGGGGCTTAAGCGAGGCAAACCGGCGGCAGGGGCGGAGAGGATTACGAAAAAGTCATGACCGGGACCACTTGCATGCTTCTGACTACAACAGTAGTCGTTATCGAATAACAAGAAGATGAGTCGCTGGCGGGGGCGCCGGTGTCTCTTCACCCAAGCGAGGAAACAGGAGGCGCCCCGTGGCTGTCAGCCATACCCTATTGTCGAGTTTTGCCGCCCTCACGGCAGCCGGTCTCACCGTATTTCCAGCCATGGCAGAGCCTGCCGCTGACACATCGGTCTCTTCCCGGAGTGATTATGCGCCGGGCGACTTCGCACAGTATAACCCGCAGACAGCTCTGGACATGGTGAACCGGATCCCCGGCTTCTCCATTCAAGGTGACGACGATGGATCGCGTGGGTTCGGCCAGGCCACCGGCAATGTGCTGATCAATGGCCAGAGGGTCTCTGGTAAATCGAACGGCGCAGAAGCCGCGCTGGGGCGAATCTCCGCGACGCGGGTTGTCCGGATTGAAGTTGTCGATGGCACCAAGCTGGATATACCGGGCCTGTCCGGGCAGGTCGTGAATGTCACGACCGACGGGGAAGGGGGCGTGTCCGGCACATGGCGCTGGAAATCCCGCATCCGGGAAGACATCACGCCCTATTTTCATGAAGGCGTTGTGACGCTGTCGGGAGGCGACGAACGCCTGAACTGGAGCATGGAGGTCAGCAGCCTGCCGGAGCGCGGCGCCCATGCCGGGTGGGAATCCATAACGTCAGCCGACGGCACGCTTCTGGAGCGCCGCAAGGAAGACGTGACCAACATCGCTGACAATGCTGCCGTCTCCGGATCTTTGTCGTGGACACCTCCAAGCGGTGTGGTGGCAAACCTCAATGGCCGTGTGGGACTCTACCAGTTCGACCGGAAGGAGATCTCAAAAACCTTCCCCGTCGGCGGGCTGGAAGGCCGCCGACTGTTCCTGCGGGGGGAAGACGAGTGGAATGCCGAGTTCGGCGGAGACTATGAATTCGGGTTCGGGCCGGGTCGCCTGAAGGCGATCGGCCTCATCCGCCGCGAAAACAGCCCGGTGAACGATTCCGTCCGTATCGGCGCCGTCGATGGATCCGGCTTCTCGGAAACCCGGTTCAGTCAGACTGTGGATGAAGGCGAATATATCGGCCGGGGCGAATATGCCTGGGCGGGCGGACCGGAAAGCGACTGGCAGGTCTCCGTCGAGAATGCCTTTAATTTCCTCGAAGCCGAGGCCGGGCTGAGCGTCGCAGAAGGCGGTGATCCGTTCGAAATCATTCCGCTGCCGGGGGCCAATTCCCGTGTCGAGGAAAACCGCTGGGAAGCCGCGATCACGCATGGCCGGGCCCTGTCGGACGCACTGCGCCTGCAGGTTTCTCTGGGGGCGGAATATTCCGAACTGACCCAATCCGGGGACAATGCGAATGCCCGGGAGTTCACCCGGCCGAAGGGCTTTGTCAGCCTCTCATGGCAGGCGGACCCGAAGCTGAAACTCACGGCGCGGCTGGACCGGGAAGTGGGCCAGCTCGATTTTTTCGATTTCATTTCTTCGGTGAACCTCAATGCCGACAATGGCAATTCCGGCAATGCCGAAATCGTGCCGCAGCAGGCCTGGAAGTGGAGCCTGCAGGCCGAAAAGGATTTCGGGGAGTGGGGCGCTGCGACGCTGAACACGTACTATTCCGATATTGAGGACATTGTGGACCGCGTTCCCATCGGCATGGGGGATGGGCCTGGAAATCTCGACTCTGCCTGGGAAGTCGGCGTGACCCTCGACACAACCCTGAAGCTGTCCAGGCTGGGTATTCCAGGCGGCGAGATAACGAGCTTTGCCGAAGTGTACGACTCAGAGGTCACCGACCCGTTGACCGGAGAGATCCGCCGAATCAACGACAGCCAGCTCTACTATGTGAACATGGAGTTCCGGCAGGATATTCCGGGAACGGACTGGGCGTGGGGCGCCTTTGCGGAGAAGTTCGAACGTAACCACTACTACCAGCTTCGGGAGCAGGGCGTGGAAGCCTCCACACCCGGCTATGCCTACGCTTTCGTGGAGCATAAGGATGTGTTTGGCCTGTCGGCCATGTTTGCGATTGGAAATCTCCTGAACCAGAAAGACAATTTCCGGCGAGAGATCTACGAGACCAACCGGCTGGGCCAGATAGCATCGATCGAAGACCGCAACCGCCGGTTCGGGCCGATTGCCATTTTTGAACTGCGGGGAACGCTCTAGGCGGTCTCGCTCGCCAGCTGGCCGATTCGGCGCACTTCCCAGCGCAGTTCCACGCCCTGCGTTTCGAGAACACGGCGGCGGACGAGTTCGCCCAACGCTTCGAGGTCCGCGGCAGTGGCATCGCCGGTATTGATCAGGAAGTTGCAGTGTTTCGGCGAAACCTGCGCCCCGCCGACCTTCAGGCCCCGGCAGCCAGCCGCATCGATCAGTTTCCATGCGGAACGCTGGTCCGGGGTGCCTGGCGGGTCAGGATTGGCGAAGGTGGACCCCGATGTCTTTTCCTTGATCGGCTGGGTCTCGGCCCGTCGCGCCTGCAGCTGTTCGATGTCAGCGAGGATTTTTTCCGGCGCGTCCGTGTCGTTGCCCTCCAGGATGAGGCGCGTGACGATCAGGTCGTCCGGCAGGTCTGTGTGCCGGTAGGAGAAATGGGCTTCCGGCTGGGCGCCCGGCTTGCCCGGCCCGCGATAAGCCGCCTTCGACCCGTCGCGCCGGAAGCCGTGCAGGGCCACCAGCGTGTCACGAAGCTCGCGCCCGTAGCAACCGGCATTCGTGCGCGTCGCCCCGCCGATGGAGCCTGGAATACCGGACAGGAATTCCAGCCCGCGGACGCCATTTTGCGCGGCAGCCTTCGCAACCGACAGGTCCAGCGCCCCGGCGCGCGCCTGCATGGTGATGCCGTCCAGCGCTTCGATCTGTCCCCAATACTTGCCCATCAGGCGGATCACGACGCCCCGAATGCCGCCATCGCGGACGATCACATTGGAGCCGACCCCGAGCACGGTGACCGGTACGGCCGGGTCGAGCGCGGTGAGGAAGGCTTGAAGGTCTTCCTCATCAGCTGGCAGGAACAGGGCATCCGCCGGTCCGCCCACCCGGAACCAGGTGTAGGGCGCCAGCGATGCATTCTCTAAAATCTTGCCCCGCACGGGGGGAAGGGGAAACGCTGTCATATGCTGGCGTTCCCTCGACTTGCCTGCGAAGTCAAGCGACTGGCCGTATTGCGCAGGGAGTTCAGGCGAGGGACGTCAGCCGCAGGAGATCTTCCAGGCAAGCATCGGTGCTTCGCCCTGCGGTATCCAGACGTGCCGGATTTGCCGTATTTCGTTCCCATCTGCGTGTGGCCATCGCGTCAGGCGTGACTGGAGCAAGGCCCGGAATACCCGTGTCGCGAGTCCTCAGCCGGGATCGGACCTCATCAGCATCCGAACAGAGAATTTCGATTTCGACGATATCAGCGCCAGCCATCTTTGCGACATTGCGCCAGCATTGCCTTGCCTGTTCGACGGCATTCACCGCATCGGCGACGACGTCATGCCCAGCCATCAGGTGGTCTGCGGCGAGCGTATAGCCCTGCTGGTAACCCAATGTACCGACATCGAAGTCGGGGCCGTGCGTGTTCCGCAGGTTCTGCTCGAATTCATCAATGCGCAGGTGCTTGGCGCCGGTCCGTTCCGAGAGCAAGCGGCTAAGTGTGGATTTTCCGGAACCCGGCAGGCCTGACATCAGGACCAGCCGGGGCATGACGGTTTATGCCCGCTGGGTGCTGAGGGCGCCGTGGCAGTGTTTGTACTTCTTGCCGGAGCCGCACGGGCAGGGGGAGTTGCGTGGTGTGTTCGACCAGTCGTCTTCGGCCTGCTGTAGTTCCGGACCGGGCGGTTTGGACGTGTCTGACGGGTCCATCTCGTTGATGCCGGTATCGGGGTCGAGATGCGTCTCGTGTGCCTGGGGAGGTTGCGGTGCTGGCATTTGCGCTGGCGCAGGCCTTTGCGGCATCTGGGCCGGGGCAGGGCGCTGTTGTGCCTGTTCCGGCTGAGCCTGCTGTAAACGGATATGCATCAGCGACCGGGTGACCGTCGCGCGCAGCTCTTCCAGCAGATTGTGGAACAGGTTGAAGGCTTCGGACTTGAATTCGTTCAACGGGTCACGCTGGCCATAGGAACGCAGGTGGATGACCGAACGAAGCTGGTCGATCATCTGCAGGTGCTCGCGCCAGCGCATGTCGAGGACCTGAAGCAGGATCTGTTTTTCGATCCGGTGCATCTGGTCGGCGCCAACGGCGGTGGTGACCGCCTGGTAAACCTGTTCCACCGCATCGCGGATGCGCTGGGCGATCTCTTTGTTTGCCACGCCTTCTTCGGCGGCCCATTCGTCGACCGGCAGGTCGATCGCAAATTCGTTGCGCATGGCTTCGCGCAGGCCCTGAACGTCCCACTGCTCCGCATACGCCTTCTCCGGCATGGTCCGGGAGACGATTGCACCGATCACATGCTCGCGCATTTCCAGGATCACGTCAGACACATCCTCGGCGCGCATGAATTCCATGCGCTGCTCGAAGATGGCCTTGCGTTGGTCGTTGATGACGTCGTCATATTTGAGGACGTTCTTTCGGATCTCGAAATTGCGCTGTTCGATCTTGCGCTGCGAGGTTTCCATCGCCTTGTTCATCCAGGGATGGGTGATGCCCTCGTCTTCCTTGATGCCGAGGCGGCGCATCACGGCGTCCATGCGCTCGGCCGCGAAGATGCGCATCAGGTCGTCTTCGATGGAGATGTAGAATTTGGATTTGCCGGGGTCGCCCTGACGGCCCGTCCGGCCGCGCAGCTGGTTGTCGATGCGGCGGCTTTCGTGGCGCTCCGTACCCAGAACGTAGAGCCCGCCGGCATCCAGCGCGCGCTTTTTCTTGACCTCGATGTCAGCCTTGATCTGGGACGTGAGCAGGGAGGCTTCGCCCTCGGTCAGCTCGCGGCCGAGCTCGGCCTCCTTTTTCGTCTTCTCCTGCTCGAGGCGCATTTCGAAATTGCCGCCGAGCTGGATGTCGGTGCCGCGGCCGGCCATGTTTGTGGCGACGGTGACGGCGCCGGGTACGCCGGCATTGGCGACGATCTGGGCTTCCTGCTCGTGGTGGCGGGCGTTCAGCACCTTGTGCGGAATCTTCGCGGCGGTCAGCAGATTGTCGAGAATCTCGGATTTCTCGATTGAGGCGGTGCCCAGCAGGATCGGCTGGCCCTTGGCGTGGCACTCGCGCACTTCCTTGACGATCTCGGCATATTTCGCCTTGGCCGTGCGGTAGACGACATCGTCCTCGTCGATCCGCTGGATCGGCTTGTTGGTTGGAAGGTCGATGACTTCCAGTTTGTAGATGTCGGCGAATTCGTCTGCCTCTGTCAGGGCGGTACCGGTCATGCCAGCCAGCTTGGAGTAGAGGCGGAAATAGTTCTGGAACGTGATCGAGGCCAGTGTCTGGTTCTCGGGCTTGATGTCGGTGCGTTCCTTGGCCTCGATGGCCTGGTGCAGGCCTTCGGACAGGCGGCGGCCTTCCATCATGCGGCCGGTGAACTCGTCGATCAGCATCACCTCGCCGCCTTTGACAATATAATCCTTGTCGCGGGCATAGAGCTTGTGGGCGCGCAGGGCCTGG
Organism: Hyphomonas sp. GM-8P; assembly: GCF_003263315.1. Classification (NCBI taxonomy): domain Bacteria; kingdom Pseudomonadati; phylum Pseudomonadota; class Alphaproteobacteria; order Hyphomonadales; family Hyphomonadaceae; genus Hyphomonas; species Hyphomonas sp. GM-8P. The sequence goes on along the minus strand of NZ_AWFE01000013.1, from coordinate 58,228 downwards.
TTGGCGTGGTGGACCAGCGAGATGTTGTGCGGTTCCCAGAGTGAGCCTTCCAGGAGGCCTTCCTCTTCCAGCCAGCCTTCGATCTTTTCCATGCCGGATTCGGTATAGGTGACCGAGCGCTGCTTCTCGTCGAGTTCGTAGTCTTCCTCTTCAAGGCGCGGAACCATTGCGTCGATCTTGATGTAGAGGTCGGATCGGTCGTCCGTCGGGCCGGAAATGATCAGCGGTGTACGGGCTTCGTCGATGAGAATGGAGTCCACCTCGTCGACAATCGCGAAATGGTGTCCGCGCTGGGCCATCTGGTCCAGCGAGTATTTCATGTTGTCGCGCAGATAGTCGAAGCCGAACTCGTTGTTCGTTCCGTAGGTGATGTCAGCGGCGTAGGCGGCCTTGCGCTCTTCGTCGGTGACACCGTGCACAATGATGCCGGTCGTCATGCCGAGGAAGCCATAGATCTGGCCCATCCATTCGGCGTCGCGGCGGGCGAGATAGTCGTTGACGGTGACGACGTGCACGCCTTTGCCCTCAAGGGCATTGAGATAGGCGGCGAGTGTTGCGACCAGCGTCTTGCCTTCACCGGTGCGCATTTCGGCGATCGCGCCGGAATGGAGGATCATGCCGCCCATCAGCTGCACATCGAAATGGCGCATGCCGAGGGCGCGCCGGGCGGCCTCCCGGGTAACGGCGAAAGCCTCTTCCAGCAGGGAATCGAGCGTCGCGCCATCGGCCAGGCGTTTGCGGAATTCTGCGGTCTTGCCTTTGAGGGCGCTGTCTGAAAGCGCCTCCATCATCGGCTCGAGGGCATTGATGCGGTTGACGCGGGCTCGCAGGGGTTTCAGCTTGCGGTCGTTAGCGGAACCGAAAATCTTGCGGGCGACGGAAAACATAAGAGGCTGCACCAATCAGGTCTGGGGCGAAGAAACTGTGATCCTGACCGTGTGACCGCACAGGAATACGCGGGTTCTCCCACCGTGATTACACCAGCCAAACCTACTCGACCAGCGCGCGGGTGAGACTTAAGAACGCCGCATTGGGGTGTCAATGCGGCGCCATCAGACAGCTGGAGTGATGACTGTGTTGAATCTGAAGGCTTTGCGGGTCCACCCGCGTATCCTGTTTGCCGGTCTGGCGATTATGACAGCGGCTGCGTGCAGCCCGCCACCGGAGGAAGAAGTGCCGGTTCGCGTTGAAGGCGCAACCGCCGCCACGGTGAATGGCGAGAAAATCTATGTCAGCGATGTAGAGCTGGAAGCCGTGGCCCGGGGCCTTGTGCCTGCTGGCACCAAGGTCAAATCCGGCGATCCGGAATACGACACGGTGCTCAATCAGCTGATTGAACAGAAGCTGATGGCGCAGGAGGCCGTCCGGCGCGGTCTGGACAAGGATCCGGCAGGTCGCCGGCGGCTCGAAATGGCTGAGGAGCGCATTCTCGGCAATCTGCTGGTCGAAAACCTCGTCGCTGAAGATGTGACCGAAGACCAGATTGAGGCGATGTACGAGAAACAGGTCGCCCTGCAGCAGGACGATGATGAAGTGCGCATCGCCCACATTCTGGTGGACACCAGGGAAGAGGCCCAGGCCCTGTTCGACCGGATCCAGGCGGGCGAAAGCTTCGAAAGCCTGGTCAGCGCCAACTCGCTCGACAGTGCCACACGCATGGAGCAGGGGGACCTTGGTTATGTCTCCCCGAACGATGAACCGCCGCCATTCCCGCTGGTCATCGCCAATACCGGCGAAGGCGAAGTCGCGCCGCCCTTCGAGTCGGCCGATGGCTGGCATATCCTCAAGGTTAAGGATCGCCGTTCGCGGGCACCGAAAACCCGCGCGGAAATGCGGCCGGATATCGTGACATTCCTGACCTTGGAACAGGTCGCCAAGATCGTTCGCCGCCTCAAGGCGGAGGCGCAGATCCAGCAGGGCGAACCGGGGCTCGACGATGACGGCGCAACGCCGTACAGGCTTCCCGACCCGGACTCCGGCCCCAACGATACGCCGGATGATCTCGCTGCCCCGGCTCCTGAAGGAACTGAACTTTGAATCTGACGCCCTCGCCCTTTGCGACGCCCTTCCCGAAACTGCCTGAGGTGAAAGGCGTACGCGCCGCCACCGGCTCGCGCGGCTTTTATGCAAAGCGCGGCGTGACCCGTGACGACGTTTTCCTGTTCGCCTTCGAGGAAGGCACGACCTGCGCCGGGGTCTACACGGTTTCCCGGACGGCGTCGGCTGACGTGCTCTGGTGCCGGGAAGCGCTGCAAACAGGTAGCGGTACGGCGCGTGCCCTTGTCGCCAATTCCGGCAATTCCAACGCGTTCACCGGCCCGAAGGGCAAGGACAAGAACGACGCGACATTGAAGGCAATGAGCGAGGCACTGGGCGTTGCGAAAGAGCACTGCTTCCTGGCGGCGACCGGCGTCATCGGAGAGCCGCTAGCCGATCCGAACTATGTCGGCGCGTTTGTGCCCGAATTGGCGGACAAGCTGGGCACCCCGGACTGGGAGGCGGCCACGCGCGCCTTCATGACTACCGATACGTTCGCGAAGGGCGCCGGCACATCGATGGAAATCGACGGTCACACCGTGAACTTTGCCGGGATCGTGAAGGGCTCCGGCATGATCGCGCCGAACATGGCGACGATGCTGGCCTATGTCTTCACCGACGCCGCCATTGCGCACGATGTGCTGCAGGAATTGCTGGAAGAGATCACGAACGAGACCTTCAACTGCATCACGGTCGATGGTGATACATCCACGTCTGATACGCTGATGGTGTTCGCGACCGGCCAGTCTGGCATGGACCCGATCACCTCGAAGAGTGACCCGCGGCTCGACTCCGTCGCCATGGCTCTGCACTCGGTTTGCCTCGAACTGGCCCAGCTGGTGGTGAAGGACGGGGAAGGGGCGCAGAAATTCGTCACCATCCAGGTCGAGAGCGCCGTGTCGCAGATGTCGGCGAAAATCATCGCCTGCGAGATTGCCAATTCACCCCTGATCAAGACCGCGATGGCGGCCGGTGACGCAAACTGGGGGCGGATTGTCATGGCTGTCGGCAAGTCGCTGGAGCCGATTTCGGCCGCTGACCTCGCCATCTGGTTCGATGATGTTCAGGTCGCAAAGGATGGCGCGCGGATGCCGGACTACAGCGAGGAGGCTGCCAGCGCTGTGTTCGCGAAACCCGAATTCACGATCCGTGTCGATGTTGCCGCGGGCGATCAATCAGCCACTGTCTGGACCTGCGATCTGACGCACGGATATGTCGACATCAACGGCGCTTACCGGACATGACGCACCGGTTGGTCCTGGTCGTCGCCGCTGCGCTGTACAATGACAAGGGCGAGATCCTCCTGGCGCAACGCCCGGAAGGCAAACAGCTCGCGGGCCTGTGGGAGTTTCCGGGCGGCAAGGTAGAGCCCGGCGAAACGCCGGAGGCTGCGCTCGTGCGCGAGCTTCATGAGGAGCTGTCGATTACGGTTAAGGAATCGGAACTTCAGCCGCTCACTTTTGCGAGTTTCACTTACCCCGACTTTCATCTTCTTATGCCACTCTACAAGTGTCAGGCATGGTCAGGCGAAGTGCATCCACGAGAAGGCCAGGCCATCGCGTGGGTTCCTCCGGCAAACCTGTTTGATTACCCGGCCCCTCCTGCGGATCTTCCGCTGTTCGAGGTTCTTTCGGGGGGACACGCGACGGAGGGACCATGAGAGCCGCACGTGAACTGTTTTCGCATTTCCTCGGTAACGAGGAGGGTGCAACCGCGATCGAATATGCGCTGATTGCAGGCATCATCTGCCTTGCGATCGTTGGCGGCGCGACCGCCGTTGGCGCGTCAACCGGTGCTTCTTTCAACAAGGCAGCTGCCGGCTTCAACGGCTGAGCCGTCCTATTCGCCTTCGCTTTGCCGGCGCACCGCGTCGGCAAGGCTTGCCCTTGCAGAACCGGGCTTCAGGGGCTTTGGCTGTCCTGGAGCAGGGGCCCAACCCGAGACATGCACAATCTCGAAGCTCGCCCGTACCCGGCCGTCCGAGTCTACGTGGCGTTCCCGGTAGAGGCTGAGCGCCCGCTCCAGCACGGCTCGCGGCAGCGGCCGGATCATCCCGGGTGCCAGCGCGCTTTGCTCTCCCATCCCCTTCAGGTCAGACAACAGGCGCGCCGGATCGCGGTAGCGCACCACCACCGTGTCCCGGTCTGCCACAGGCAAAGCAAAGCCCGCCCGCTGCATCAGGCCCGCCATGTCTTTCAGACCCGGTAGCGGAGAGAGGCGCGGGGAGACGCCGCCGGTCAGGTCCGTTTCCGCTTCCATCAGGCATTCGCGAAGTTCTGCGAGCGTGCCCGCACCGAACAGGGCACCAAGGAACAGGCCGTCCGGCTTCAACCCCTGACGCAGGCGCACCAGCGTGCCGGGCAGGTCATTCACCCAGTGAAGGGAGAGGGCCGATACGATGAGGTCGAAATTGCCGGCTGCCAGATCCGGTGTTTCCTCGTCCAGCACGCCGGCATGGGTGCCGGCTGCGCGGGCAACTTCCACCATCGCAGGAGACAGGTCGCTGGCCTCGATGGCGTCAACCCGGCCGGTTTCGCCGAGAATCCGCGCCAGCCGCCCGTCGTGGCAGCCAAGGTCCAGCGCGCGCTCGAAACTGCGCGGCGTATCCTGAACACGGTCCGCAATGTCTCTCGACACACGCTCCTTCAGGAACGCATAGTCATCATAACAAGGGGCTGCCCGGTCGCGATTGCGCGCAACTCGGGCACGGTCGAACAGGCGCGGGGGAGCAGCGGGCGTCATGGCACGCGATATGGAGCAGCAGCGGAGCCGTTCAAAGGGCTTTCTGCGGATGGCGGCGGATTTCTTCTGGCCGCCACGGTCGCTCGTCAGCCGCGAACGTGGTCTCGGCAAAGGTCCGCTCGCCCCGCATGAATTCGGACAGATCCACTTTCTGAGCGGCGGCGTATGTGACCGTTGCGGTACGCCACTTGGCGCCGAACGGGATGAAGGGGGCGACTTGCGCTGCCTGCATTGCCCGGCCGCCGCGCTGGGACCGCACCCGCGCAGCATTTGTCTACGAGCCTGCCTCCCTGCGGCTGGTCCTGGACCTAAAGCGCTCCGGCCGGCGTGATGGGCTTGGCACGTTTTCCAGCTGGATGATGCGGGCGGGCCGGGGGGCTCTGCTGGATGAAGCCGATGTGATCGTTCCGGTGCTGCTGCATTATGCCCGGCTCGCCAGCCGCGGTTTCAACCAATCTGCCTGGCTTGCCGAGGCGCTGTCGCAACGGACGGGCGTGCCGGTCTCGGTCGATGCGCTGAAGCGGACCCGCCGCACACCGACCCAGGGCGGACTTTCCGCCAAGGCGCGGCGCCGCAATGTGGCCGGCGCCTTTGAGTTACGACCCAGCCGGGCCGGGCATGTCGAGGGTAAACGCGTCCTGCTGATCGATGACGTGCTGACCACGGGGGCGACACTCAGAGCCTGCACGCGTGCCCTGAAACGGGCAGGGGCGCGGCATGTGGACGTCCTGGTGCTGGCGCGCGTTGTACGGGAAACCGACATCACCATATAATTCCTGTAACGGTTCCAAGGAGCGAATTTATGGCGAAAGTCACGATCTATACCCGAGCCTTCTGTCCCTACTGCTCGCGCGCGGTGTCGCTGCTGCGAGAGAAACAGGTCGAGTTCGAAGAGATCGATGCCGGCATGAGCCCGGAAAAGAAAGCTGAGATGATCCAGCGCTCGAATGGTGGACGGACCTTCCCGCAGATTTTTGTCGGTGAGCATCACATTGGCGGCTGCGACGACATGATGGCGCTGGAACGGGCCGGCAAGCTCGACCCGATGCTTGCGTCGCCGTGAACGGAGAGGGCTGACCAGTGATCCGCTACGCGCTCCATTGCAAGGCCTGTGACGAGGATTTCGAAGCCTGGTTCGCTTCGTCTTCAGCCTATGAAACGCTCAAGGAAAAGCGCCAGGTGCGCTGTTCTGCATGCAATTCCTCGCGTGTGGAAAAGCAGATCATGGCGCCAGCGGTGAAATCCCCGAAGAAGAAAGACGCTGCCGCCGATCCGGAGAAGATGTTCGCCGCGTTCGCCGAAAAGGCACGCCAGCATGTGGCGGAGAATTTCGACTATGTTGGCGGCGATTTCGCCGAAGAGGCGCGCTCGATGTTTTATGGCGAACAGGAAGAACGTCCGATCTGGGGCGAGACGACCGAGGAAGAGCGCGAAGCCCTGAAAGAAGAGGGGGTGCCGGCCGCGCCTCTGCCGGAGCCTTTCACACCGCCCGTGCCGAAGCCAAAGGGCCAGCTGAACTGACAAAGTCTGCACCGTCTGCCATCTGCGGCAATACGGGCGCTATCATCCGCTTGACCCTTCGGCTGCCTTCGATAATACGGCAGGCAGCAATGATTTCACGGGGAGAGCCCTAAATGGCTGCCAGCGAATACCACCACGGCGAAATGGACATCCACGACCAGCAAGCCACCTGGGACGGATTCATCAAGGGAACCACTTGGGGCAGCCTGATTCTGACGCTGATGCTCGGCCATGCCGTTCTGGCTGTGGCCATCGGCATTCACTGGGCTGTTTCCCTGGGCCTGATGACGCTTGTAGGGATCGGGTCCGGCATCGTGCTGAACCTCGGCGGCCGCTGGTATGCGACGCTGGTGATCCTGCTGCTCACCGGCCTGTTCGTTCAGTTCATGATCTGGCTGTTCGGCGTCTTTATCTGACGCAGCCCTTATCCACATCGCAGGTTTCGCACATCGCTTCGGCCGGGTCGGCTTCGAGGCGATGCAGCCCTATGCGCCCTTCACATGTCAGGCAGAAGCCGTAGCATCCCTTTTCCATCCGGGAGAGCGCAGCTTCAATCCTTGCGAGTTTCTGGGCATAAGACTGCAGGCTGGTGCGCGCAGCCTGCTCGCACTCTTCTGCCGCCAGCCCAAGGCTTGACGGTGCAAGGGGGATGACATCCGTCTTCATCGGAAATCATGCTGCGACGGCTTTAAGGGGTTGGCAAGACGCGCCGGGCCAAAGAGTAGGCAGCCATATCGACTCTCGTGAAAAGCGAGCGATTTTCAGACGGATTCGGAGATACGGATGGCCCAGTCCCCCCTCATCCTCACGGATGTGACCAAGCGTTTCGGTAACTTCACGGCGGTCCGGGACCTGTCACTGGAAGTGCCGGAAGGGCAGATCATCGGGTTTCTGGGGCCAAACGGGGCCGGCAAGTCGACCAGCCTGCGTGTTTCGCTGGGCGTGATCCCGCCGGATGAGGGCGACGTGCGCTTGTTCGGGGACGTGCCGCACATACTTTCCCTGCGCAGGGTTGGCTTCCTGCCGGAGGAGCGCGGCCTCTACAAGAAGATGACGGCGCGGGAGACGATCGCCTATTTCGCGCGCCTCAAAGGCATGAGCGCCAGCGCAGCCAAGGCGCGCGCAGACGAGCTGATGGAGTCGACCGGTCTCGGCGAGTTCCGCAATACACGGGTCTCCAAGCTTTCCAAGGGCATGGCGCAGAAGGTGCAGATCCTCTCCACGCTCGCCCACCGGCCGGACTTCCTGATCCTGGACGAACCGTTCTCCGGTCTCGATCCGGTGAACCAGCAGGTGCTGGAAGACCTGATCCGCGCCGAGCATGCGCGGGGGGCGACGATCCTGTTTTCCACGCATGTCATGGAGCATGCCGAGCGGCTGTGCGACCGGATCGTGATGATGGCGCGCGGGCGAAAAGTGTTCGACGGCACGCTGCCGGAAGCCTTTGCCACGCTGGAGAAGGGCGCGAGCCTTGAGGTCGAGGAAGGGTTCGATCTTGGCGCCGCATTGGCACCGAAAGGGTTCGAAGCCCACCGCGCGGCAGACCGGGGTCATGGCGATGCCTGGCGGATTGCGCTGCCGAAGGGCGCCGGTCCGCAAGACGCGCTGCGCGCGGCCATCGAGGCTGGCGCGCCGATTACCGGCTTTGCGCCGGACGAGTCCCGCCTGCGCGATGTGTTCGTCTCCCTTGTGGGGGAGGCGGATGCGGCGGCGCTGGATGATCCGCTAGCGGAGCTGGAAGAGGGGGAGCTGGCCTGATGAGGAACATCTATCTCGTCTTCCGCAGGGACTATCTTGGCTATGTGAAAGCCTGGGGCTTCTGGCTGAGCCTTGCCGCCGTGCCCGCGCTGATGCTGATCGGTTCGCTGTTCGCGATGTTCGCGGCGCAGTCTTCGCCTGTGCGCTATTACACGGTGATCGAGCCCGGCCAGCTTTATGCTGAGGCGATCGATGCAGAGTTTGCCCGGAACGAAGCCGCGGCGATGGCGCAAGACCTGGCGGACCAGATGCAATTGCCTGATGGGGCCATGAACAATGGTGCAATGCAGACGCTCCGGGAACGGAAATTCATAGAGGTCTCACCGCCCGCTCAGGATATCGATGGCCTGCGCCCCTACCTGTTGGGTGAACAGCTCGTCTCGGGTCCGTTGGGCGACAAGCCGCTCTTCGCCGCCTTCATCCTGTCGAATGACGGCCAAACGCTCGAATACTGGAGCGATGACGTCAATATCAACACGCTGCGCTATGAGGCGGAAGACGCTGTGCGCCGCCTGGCCCGCAAGCACGCGCTGGAGGCGGCAGGCCTGGATCCAGACTTCATCCAGCAGGCGGACGACGGCGCCGTTCAGGTGCCTGCCCGGCGTATCCGAAGCGTGACCGAACAGGAATCCGCCGGCTCGGAAGTGACGCTGGCAGACCGGGCACCGGTCTTCGTCGCCGGGGCGCTCGCCTATTTCCTTTGGCTGATGGTGTTCTCGATCATCCAGTACCTGCTGATGGGCACGATCGAGGAGCGCTCCAACAAGATCTTCGACACGCTGCTGACATCTGTGCGCATGCCGGAACTGCTGGCAGGCAAGCTGCTGGCCGTGTTTGCGGTGACGTCCACCATGATGCTGGTCTGGGGTCTCTTCGCGCTGTCAGGCTCTGCCTTCCTTGCGACGCAGGTGCCGGGGGCAGGGGACATGATCACGCCATTCCTGGCCGCGGCGGCCAGCCCGCAGATCCTGCTGCCTGCGCTGGTCAGTTTCGTGCTCGGCTACATCATGTACGGCATGATCTTCATGGCGCTCGGCTCCCTGTGCGACACGATTCAGGAGGCGCAGACGCTGCTCAGCCCGATGATGATCCTGCTCATGCTGCCCATGTTCGCGATCTTCATCGCCTTCCAGGACCCGGGCTCGCCCGTGGTGGACTTTGCCACCTGGATCCCGGTGTTTACGCCGTTCCTGCTGATCCTGCGCATGCCGCATGATCCGCCCATGTGGGAAGTCGCGATGCAGATGGGCCTGATGGTGGTGACAACGCTCGCCGTGCTCTGGGTCTCCGTCCGCGTCTACCGCGCCGGGGCCGTCAACGGCGCCAGCATTGGCGACCTCGGCAAGATGCTGAAGGGTGTGGTACGAAAGAAGGCTGCTTAGCCCTCTACTTTGGACCTCGCGGCGATTGACAGAAAGCGAACAGTCACCCCAAATGTTATTTTGTAACTCTTGTGTTGACTATGCGTGCTTCCATACTTCTATTCGCAGTTTGCGCAGCTTGCGTCCGTCCAACTCCTGAACTCGACAGGCTTTTAGTGTTCGAGGGGAATGCAGAAGCTATGGCAGCTGCTTCTGCCGCAGCAGAGCAGTGCCAGATATCTCCAAGAGTCATTTGCACTTTCTCGGAGTGTAAACGGATCGACCCGCAATGTGCCCCCAAGGACGTGCCTTTCGACCGTGAAGCTTGCGCAGAATTTGATAAGGCAGTTCGGGTCGCTGTAGCACCGCTGTCAGTGTGTTCAGATCAAAATGCACTGGATGAAGATGAACTGCTGAAACAATGGTGCGATGTTTTTCTCGATGACTTCAATCACAACTCCTGTGTTGGACCATACGCCTATCGAATGGCTGAACGGGATTGGGCGGGCTCGCAGGCATATCGGCAAGCTGTTGAAAACAGCATGAGCGAAGAGCAGGCTGCTGAACTCTACTTGTCCGAAGTTGTACGGTATCGGGAGTTTGCACCGGATCAGAACTAAACAGACCGACGCCCCTAAACAAAAACCCCGCCAGATCGCTCTGACGGGGTTTTGGTTATCTTGCGATAAAAGCAGCGTCCTAGATGATGCCTTCGCGTTGGGCGCGCTTGCGGGCCAGTTTGCGGGCGCGGCGGACGGCCTCTGCGCGCTGGCGTGCTTTTTTCTCGGACGGCTTCTCGAAATGCTGGCGAGCCTTCATTTCGCGGAACAGGCCTTCACGCTGCATCTTCTTCTTCAGAGCGCGCAGGGCTTGCTCAACATTGTTATCGCGGACGACGATCTGTACGATGGTACTCTCCATTGGCTGGGGGCGTCGCCCCGATTGTGACCTTGTGTCGGCCAGACAGGCCGGAAAGCGGGCGCTATATCACGTGAAAAGGGATTTGGCCAAGCCCCCCTTTGCCATGGAGTTCAGTCATGACTGTCACACCTTCCCAAAAACTTCGCCGCCGCTGGCTGGATGCACTCCTGCCTGAGGTCGCTTTTGACGGCTGGACGGAGGCCGCTGCGGCCCGAGCGGCCAAGCAGGCCGGGCTTGGCGATGGTGAACAGGCCCTTGCGGCCCCGCGCGGCGTGATCGACCTGATCGACGGGTTTTTCGAAGACGCAGGGGAGGCGGCAAAGGCGGATCTTGCCTTACAAGACCTCTCCGCCATGCGCATTCCCGACAAGGTGAAGGCCGGCGTGCTCGCCTGGCTGAATGCGCTGGAGCCGAACCGGGAAGCCGTTCGCCGGGCGGTTTCGCGCGGCATGGTGCCGTGGAATGCCGGGCCAGCGCTGCAACGCGGCTGGGCCGTGGCCGATTTCATCTGGGAGGCCGCAGGCGACACGGCAGAGGATTACAACCGCTACTCCAAGCGGGGGCTGCTGACCGCCATTCTGCCACCGATCGTGCTGTATTGGCTGGACAACCCGTCCGAGGAAGACCTGGACGAATATGTCTCCCGCCGCCTTGCTCAGGCTTCGGGCGCCGGCCGAACCGCCGGCAAGATCCTGGGGCCGCTGCTTGACGCCATTGGATCTAAGAGTCCCAATAGCGGAAAGGCGCCGGGAGCGCGTAGCTAGGCAGAGACGGCTTGCGATCGATTTTTGAGGAAGTGTGTCGGACGAAGGTTTATCAAGCGCCCCAGGGGGCTGGGGGGGCTGATGGGTCCGGGGTGCGTGATATTCACCTCCGTCCGACAAGTCAAAGATGGCCGCGTGCGGGGGCGCAAGCAAGACCGAAAGGTGGCGGGATTGCCCCAATTCCTGCTGTTTCAGTGGAATTTCGGATTAAAAGACGTTTAGGCGAGCTTTCCCGCCCTCAATTCGCATTACAGGGGAGTCATAAACAGAGAAAATGAGCGAATTTCCGTCCCGTCGGGCCCAGAGCGAGCCGCGAATCGCTTTCCACAAAACCGAGATGAGACCGATTCTCGACGTCTACGGACGTTTGGTCATGGCAGGGGAGGCACGTGACTATGCGATCGGCATGCACAAGGACCACGCCATCTTCGCCATCTTCCGCCGGCATGCCGAGAACCCGACCTGGCGGATCGAGAAACAGCCCCATCTCGCCAACATGCAGGGCCAGTATGTCGTGTACGGACAGGCCGGCCAGGTTCTGCGCAGGGGGCGTGATCTGCAGCAGGTCTTACGGGTCTTCGACCGCAAACGCTTCACCGTCGTGAAGTAATTCCACAGGCGCTCTGTTAACCCTTTGTTTACTAAAAACTTCTTGCGAACAAGATGAGAACAAGATAGGAACATGCTTATTGGAACGGAGCATGAACATGAACATCTCAGTCAGTTTTCGGGGACGCTCTGGCAAGGCATGGGACTTCCAGCGTGTTCCAAAGGACGCCGCATGGGCCCGCAGCCCGGGCGCCGTCATCTTCGCAGCCCCCGACTCCTATGGCTGGCGCATCATCCGCGTGATGGAGCTGACCGGCCGGCCGCATGACCTGCAGCCGATCTGGGCGCTGGCAGAGGCGGAACGTTACGGCGCCTCGGCCGTGTTCCTCGCCCTCGAATTCGACGCCCGTGAACGCAAATGCATGGTCGCCGATATTGAGGAGGGCTTCAGCCCGGTCTGCCTCAACCCGCGAGACGCGCAGGACGTGCAGGCGGCGCCTGTCGCAGAAGACCTCGCCGCCTGATCCATCTTACTGCTCGGGCCCTTATTGCTCAGGCGCAGGCCGGTTCAGCGCCGCCTGTGCCTCAGCTGTTTCCGCCAGCCGCGTCAGCTCGATGAATTCTGCCCGGTAGCCGAATTCATCCTCGCCCTTGGCGCCTGCCGCCAGATCGCGGATTTCTTTCCAGCCAAAGCCTGCGCCGAGGTTCTCACCGCCGCGCAGCATTTCCCCGAACCCGGCCACGGCCGTTGCGAAGCGCACCCATTGCGGGGCTGCTGCCAGGCTGTCTGCCTTGTCGGCATCGGTCACGGCATGGGTCAGCAGGATGGACTCCGGCTCGCCCGGCGGCTTGTAGCGCAGCTTCACGAAGGCGTACTCGCTGGATGGGTCACCGCCCGCAGCGGGCCGGTCACCGTAGCGTAGCGGATCGATCTGCGCCGCGTCCGATCCGACAGGCGTGATGTCGTAGATCGCCGTGACGCTGGCGCCCGCGCCGATATCTCCGGCATCCACCTTGTCATTGTTGAAGTCAGCCCGGTCGAGCATCCGCGTTTCGTAGCCGATCAGCCGGTATTCCGCGATGCGGGCCGGGTTGAACTCGACCTGGATCTTCACGTCATCGGCAATCGGGAAGAGGTTGCCGCCAAGATCGTCGGCCAGCACTTTGCGGGCCTCGCTCAGCGTATCGACATAGGCCGCCGTGCCATTACCGGACTGGGCGAGTTTCTGCATCAGCGCGTCATTGTAATTGCCGCGTCCGAAGCCGAGGACGGAAAGATAGATGCCGCTCTCCCGCTTGCGGGAGATGAAGTCTTCCAGCTGTTCGGAGTCCGTGATGCCGACATTGAAGTCGCCATCGGTCAGCAGCATGACACGGTTCACCGCATCTTCTTTCAGGCCCTGTTCGGCCAGCGAATAGGCTAGGCGCAGGCCTTCGCCACCGGCGGTCGAGCCGCCTGCGCGCAGGTTTTCAAGGGCCGCGTAGATCTTGCGCTTCTCGCTGACCGGCGTCGGCGCCAGCACTTCGCCCGCTGCACCGGCATAGACCGCGATCGAGATCGTGTCGGCCGGGTCCATCTGGTCCAGCATCAGTTTCAGTGCCTGCTTGGCCAGCGGCAGTTTGTCGTCCGAATGCATGGAGCCGGAGACATCGACCAGCAGGGTCAGGTTCACCGGTGGGCGGGCATCGCGGTCAATGTCACGGCCCTTGATGCCGATCTGCATCAGCTGGCGGCCTTCCGCGAAAGGGGAGGGGGCGAGCGTTACGTATGTCGCGAACGGGTCGGCGCCGTCTTCCGGCTGTGGATAGGTATAGTCGAAATAATTGACCATCTCCTCGATCCGTACGGCATCCTTCGGCGGCAGCACGCCGCTTTTCAGGAACCGGCGGACATTGGCATAGGAGGCCGTGTCCACATCGATGGAGAAGGTGGAGACCGGCTCTTCGCTGGTAAGCTTTACCGGGTTCGGATCGACATCTTCATACTGGTCGCGGAATTCCGGTTCCGGCGCCATCATCATCGCGGGTGGCGGCGGCGCGGCGGCGGCATAGTCACCTGCGCTCATGGCGACCCTTTGCTCAGCCTGGGCCGTTGCAGGCGGTGGTGGTGGTGCGGGCGGCGGCGCCGCAATTTCAGTCGCAACTTCGTCGCTGCTGCCGCCTGTTTCGCTCGCACATCCTGTCAGAAGTGCAGCCGCTGCCGCACCTGCCAGAAGAAACCCGATTGTCGTGTTGCGCATGATCGTCCTCCACCTGCGTCCTGTTCATGACAGAATGGCAATATGGACGTGGCGGGAATTGGGCGGCGGCGGGACGATTCGGGCCCAATCCGGAAAAACCGGAGCGAAGATAAGGCTCAGTCCCGGATCTTCGCCGTGTACCAGCGCTCGATATCCTGTTCGAGGATGGAGAGCGGGCGCGGTCCTCCGGTGAGCACTGTGTCGTGGAACTCCACAAAGTCGAAGTCAGGCCCCAGCACACGCTCGGCCCGTTCGCGAAGGTCCAGCATGCGCTTGCGCCCGATCCAGTAGGCCGCGGCCTGTCCGGGCCAGACCGTGTAGCGGTCGACTTCCTGCGCCATCGGGCCTTCGGGTTGTCCGGTGATGGAAACGAGATAGTCGATCGCCTCCTGCCGGGTCCAGTGCATGCTGTGAATGCCGGTATCGGCCACGAGGCGTGCGGCGCGGAACAACAAGGACTGGAGGTAGCCAATCCTGGCCAGCGGATCGTCATGGTATAGTCCGATATCGTCCGCCAAAGTCTCGGCATAAACGCCCCAGCCCTCGCCATAGGCAACGTTCCAGATCATTTGCCGGATGAGGGGCAAGCGGGCTGTCTCAGCCGTCAGCGCGCTTTCGAGGTGATGGCCTGGCACCGTCTCGTGGAACACCAGCGTCGCCAGCGTAAAGGCCGGCCAGTCGGTCATGTCGGCCAGGTTGATCTCGAACAGGCCCGGGGCCGACCCATTCGCCGGAGCGGCAGAATAGAAGGCCGCAGGCGCGGAAGCTTCGAGGAATTCCGGCACCGCGCGAAGGGCTACCTTCGTGCGCGGTACTGTTGATACGATGGAGGGTAGGGCGGCTTCTGCCTTGTCCAGATAGGTCTGCATCAGTGCCAGAAGGGCGGCGTGGCCCTCCGGCGTCGCCTCGAAGATCTGCCCCGGTTCTGCTGCAAGCAGCGTCAGGCGCTCTGCCGCGCTGCCTTCGGTCAGGCCGGCCTCGAACAGGGCGAGTTCCAGCTCTGCCGTCAGCCGGTCGACTTCGCTGAGGCCCAGCGCGTGCAGGTCCTCGGCGGATACGCCCTGATCGGTATAGGCTTGCAGGGCGGCCTGGTAATACGCATCGCCATCCGGCTGCTGCCAGACGCCCGGTTGGGACGGCGCGCTGGCCTGCAGCGCCGTGAACGCGTCGGCGAGATGCAGGTAAGCGGGCTGGATTTCCTCGCCGACGACACGTTTCGCGCGCGCCAGAATGTCCCCCGCGTCTTCGAGGCTGAGGTCTTCCGGCCCTGCCAACTGGCTTTCCAGCGTGGTGATCAGCACATGTGTCTCGGTCGGCCCTTCCGCGAATTTAAGAGCAACGTCTTTCATGCGGGCGAGGATGAAATCCGGTGGCAGGATGCCGGATTTCGCATCGGCTTCGAGGCGCCGGCGTTCATCTTCCATCGCATCGGCAAACTGGGCGAGGCGGTCGACATAGGCCCGCGCTTCGGCAGCAGTGCGAACCGGATGGGCCCGGCTGAGCAGGTCCGGCACGTCGATATAGGCGCCGCGCATGTGGTCCATGACATAGGGGTAGGAAACACCTAGCCCGGTCTGCCCATGCCCGGATACGAACAGGGTTTCAGCCGTCTCGTACGCCGCCATGACCGTATCCAGGTGACGGGCCTGCGGACTGCCTTCAGCGGGGCGGGGAGTCGCGGCCAGCGCTTCCAGGATTTCCAGCCGGCTGACCCGGCGGCGTTCATAGGCGGCCTGGGAACGGTCTGTCAGATACCGATTGAAGGGAAAGCCAACCGCACTTTCGGTCAGGCCCAGCCGCGTGGCCAGTTCCGGATCGGCAGCCAGTTCCGTCATGGCGATGGACTGCAGGGTCTGATCCACCTCGCGTGCAATCCGTCGGGGCGTGCCGGCATCATCGACCTGCGGGCCGCAGGCGGCGAGCGACGCGCCCGCAGCCAGGCCCGCCAGCACCGTGCGGCGGCGGATGAGAAAACGCGTGTCAGACGTGGATTTCATGACGGTTTCTTCACCTCGTGATCACTGCATTTCAGGCTGGTTCGGGTGTTGTAGCCAGTGTTTATTTCCGGTAGGCAAACGCCCAATTATCTCAGATCGGAGAGACACACGTGAACACGCCTCCTGCAGCAGGCCCACAGGCCCTTACTGGCCAGGTCCTTTTTTACAAGCAGCCGCAGCCGCTGTCTCTGGAAGATCATGCCGGTCTCGGCGTGAAGCAGATCGACCAGCCGTTCGGATTCATGCGCGAAGCGCACGCCATTCCGGTAACGGTGACAGAATTCGGCCTCTGCGCCAGCTCGTACCCGGTGATTTTCGTCGGCGATGACAGGACACCGGTTGCCGTCATGGGCATCCGTCAGGGTCAGAACCTTTACGTCGGTGCTGATGGCCGCGTGATTGAAGACTATTACGTGCCGGCCTTCGCCCGCCGCTACCCATTCGTTTTCGCTGCGGATGACAACTCCGACCGTCTGGTCCTGTGCGTCGACCGTCAGGCACCGATGGTCACCAACCAGCCAGAAGTGGCGTTCTTCGAGAATGGCCAGCCGAGCAAGTTCACCAATGATGCGATCGAGTTCTGCAAGGAATTCGAGCGTCAGCGCCGCGCGACAACGGATTTCATCAAGATGATCCGTGACCTTGATCTGTTCGAGCAGAAGACCGTCACCTTCCAGCCGCGCAATCCGGACGGCACAGAAGCCGGCCCGCCGCAGAAAATCGCCGATTACTGGGCGATCTCCGAAGAACGCTTCAATGCGCTTCCGAATGAGAAATTCCTGGAACTGAAAGCCAATGGCGCGATCGGCGCAATTTACGCACACATGGTGTCGCTGCTGAACTGGCAACGCGTCATCCAGCGTGCGATGCGTATCCCGGTGTCCCCGAACCCGCAGCCTGCCAACGCCTGATTGCAGGCCTGTAAGCTAAAGAATGAAGGCGGCCTCTCGGGGCCGCCTTTTTTCTTGCAGGGCAGGTGCGTCGGGCTGACACATTTGCCATCACGCTTCCGCGAGGCCCTTCTGTAGGGGCCTGTTTGCGGGCATATGGGCCGCAACTCCAAGAAAACGGATCTGCTCAATGAAGTTTTCCGCCTGCCTTGCCGCCCTGTTTGGCGCCGTCTTCGTCTTCCTGCCGGCTGCCGCTGCACCGGTGGATGCAGGCCATGCGCGGGTAGAGCTGATCTCGGAGCGCGACGCCGCCCTGCCAGGGGAGACCGTCTATGCCGCGCTGAAAATGGATCTCGACGATGGCTGGCATGTCTACTGGCTGAATGCCGGGGATGCTGGCCTGCCGCCTCAGGTCATCGCCCAGCCGAGCAGTGACATCAAAGCCGGCGCAATCGGCGATATCGTCTGGCCGCTGCCGCATCTTCTTCCGGTCGTGGAAGGGGAGATCATGGATTATGGCTACAACCATCAGGTCGTGTTTCCTTTCCCGATCACCATTCCGGAAGATGCGATGGGGCCGGTGACGCTGGATGTCGTGGCCGATTACCTGATCTGTGAAGATACCTGCGTGCCGGAACAGGCGCGTGTGAAACTGAAGCTCGAGACCGATCAGGCTGAGGCCAATATCCGCGAAGGCGAACTGATCGGAAAATGGATTGCGAAAAGCCACGTTCCATTCCCCGGAGAAGCGCGGGTCCTGAAGAAGGATCTCAACTGGTCGCTCAGCCTTCGTCTTGATGGCGGCTTCGGCAAGGTCCGCTCCATCCGCTTTTTCCCGTTTGGTCACGATATACTTCACCCGGCCGCTCAGCCTGTTGAACTCGGCCGCCATGGCGCGACTGTGTCGCTGAGCGCCGCCGACATGACAGACGTCTCGAAGCCGCTCGACGGTGTGGTCGTGATCGAACAGGAGGACGGCGCCCGCACGGGCTATGAGATCAGCGCAGTGGAAGGCCCGCCTTTGCCCGACACATCCGGCCTTGGTCCTGTGGGGGGCGTAGGAATCCAGGTTGCCGCGTGGAAGCTGATCCTGCTTGCCATTCTGGGCGGCCTGATCCTGAACCTGATGCCTTGCGTGTTGCCGGTCTTGTCGATGAAGGCGTTCGGCATGGTGTCGGCGGTCTCCAGCGGCCATGCCGGGGAAGTGCGCCGCCATGGTATCTGGTACACGGCGGGTGTGCTGGTCTCCTTTGGTGTGCTGGCGGCGATTATTGTCGCCCTGCGGGCAGCGACGGGGCCGATCACGCTGGGCTTCCAACTGCAGAATGCGCCGGTTGTGGCCATCCTTGCCCTTGTCATGTTTGCCGTCGGCCTGTGGCTGATGGGCATGTTTGAACTCGGCACATCGCTGCAGAACCTTGGCTCAGGTCTGGCCGACCGGGACGGGGATGCGGGCGCGTTCTTCACAGGCGTCCTGGCGGCGGTTGTTGGCTCGCCGTGCGTCGGTCCGTTCCTTGGCGCGGCGCTAGGCGCTGTGATGGGGCATTCTGCGCCGGTCGTTTTCACTTTCTTCCTCGCCATGGGCTTTGGCCTCGCGTTGCCATTCCTTGTGCTGAGCTTCGTACCGAACCTCTACAAGCTGCTGCCGCGGCCGGGGAAGTGGATGGACACGTTGAAGCAATTCTTCGCGTTCCCGATGTTCCTGACCGCTGCGTGGCTGGCGAAAGTGCTGGGTGATCTGGCCGGGTCCGGCGCGGTGGCCTGGACGGCTGCTGGCGCGGTGGCAATCGCTTTTGCCGCCTGGCTCTGGCAGCGCGAGGCGCGACTGCCGCGCATTCTGGCAGCCGTCACGCTGGCGCTTACGCTGTTCGGTGTCACGGAACGTGCGATGGCGCCAGCACCTGCCATTGGCGCGTCATCCGCCTATGCCGCCAAATATGAAGCCGAGCCATGGAGCGCCAGCCAGGTGCAATCTCTGATCGCTGAGGGCCGGCCTATCTTCATCGACTTCACGGCCAGCTGGTGCGCGACCTGTCAGGTGAACAAGGCAACCACGCTGAAATCCAAGGCAGTGCATGACTTCTTCGCTGCCAATGATGTTGCGTTCCTGGTGGCGGATTTTACCCGCAAGGATCCGGCCATTGCCGCCGAACTGGCGCGGCATCAGCGCGCAGGCGTTCCCATGTATCTGTGGTATCCTGCCGGTTCCGATGAGCCGCAGGTCCTGCCGGAAATTCTCAACCAGGGGCTCGTCACCAGCCTGCCAGTCAATCCCTGACACAGACGGGACATGAGGGAAGAAAGAGACGGATGATCACGATCAATCGGCGAAACCTCTCGCTTGCCGCCGGTATGGCAGCTGCGGTCGCGCTGACGGCCGGGGCGCTGATTGCCTCGACAGCGCGTGCGGATTCAGGTCTCCCGGTTGGCCGCCCGGCACCTGCGTTCACCGCGACGGATTCCAATGGGGAGCAGGTCTCTCTCTCTCTGATTTCACAGGCCGGACTGTCGTGCTGGAATGGACCAATGAAGGTTGCCCCTTCGTGCGCAAGCATTATGCCCAGCCGCCCGGCAACATGCAGGGCCTGCAGGCCGACGCCAAAGCTGACGAGACGGTCTGGCTGACGGTGATCTCTTCGGCGCCCGGTAAACAGGGCTATGTGGAGGGCGCCGCCGCCAATCAGTGGACTGAGGAGCATGGTGCGGCACCGGCGCATGTGTTGCTGGACCCTGACGGATCGCTCGGCCGGCTTTATCAGGCGAAGACGACGCCTCACATGTTCATTATCGGCCCGAACGGTCAGGTTGCCTATCAGGGCGCGATCGACTCCGTTGCATCTGCCAATGTGGCAGACATCAATTCGGCGACCAATTATGTCCGTGAGGCCCTGACCAGCCTTGCTGCCGGAGAACCGATCGCAGTCAACACAACCAAGCCTTATGGTTGTTCGGTGAAATATTAGACGCGGCGGGCGCAAATACCCCATTGATCCACGAAGCACACCGCCCTAAAGGCGCGCCTCATGCTTCAGATTGTGCCCGAAACCCCAGACCTGCACGCCGAGGCGATCGAAGACCTCTTCGACCGCACCTTCGGCCCCGGCCACTTTGCCAAGACGGCGGAGCGGTTGCGCGAATACTCGCACTCGCTGCCCGAGATCAACCGTGTCGCCGTACTGGACGGGCAGGTGATCGCGGTTTGCCGCGTCTGGCCGCTGGTCGTCGGGCTTAACCGGGACAGGGCCTTGTTTTACGGGCCTGTCGCCGTGGCGCCTTCACACAGAGGCAGCCGTCTTGGCCTGACGGTCACTGGTGAAGCGCTGGAGGCCGGCAAGGCCGCTGGCTGGCCAGCGGCGATCCTGATCGGCGCGCCGGCCTATTTTGGCGAAATCGGCTTCACCGTGACGCCAAAGAACCAGCTGAGCTTCCCAGGTCCGCAGGACCAGGCCCGCGTCATGGTGAAAGACCTCGCCGGCGATGCCAGCAAACTGTCCGGTATGGTGACTGCAGCTTAGGTCAGCGCGAACCAGCCGCATGCCCCGGCAGTGATCAGCATGACCAATGCCGTGATCAACGTGCCAACACTGCGCCCGAAGCTGCTACCCGCAGATCCGCCAAGACCTATGGCGTGCAGGATCCGCCCAATCAGGAAGCTGCCACCGAGGCCATGGATCAGCAGGGCAGGGGCCGATAGCGCCCCGAGGCCGATCAGACCCAGCAGGACAACCGGCACGTCTTCAACCGCATTGCCCTGCACGCGCAGGCTGCGCTGCATGGCTTCATTGTTCCCGTCGCCGAAGCCAACCTTGTGTTTTGTGCGCACGCGCCCGACATTCGCTTTCAGCACCAGCATGAGCAGGCAGAAAAGACCGGCATAAAGCACGGCCGCTTGCATGGATGTCATGGATCAGTCCTCCCTTTTCGAAAAGCAGCATAGGCTGGACTGGCAGTCTTCGGAAAGGGGGATACTCGCGCATTTGTGTGCGGAAGTATCCAGCATGTGATTGGAGCCGGGGGTAGAGCCTATGTCTTGTTCAGCGCCATGGACCTGCTTGATGAAATCCTCGATACGCTTGCCCTCAAGGGTGTGATGTATTTCCGAACCGATTTCAATTCGGACTGGAGTGTCACCGTGCCGGACCTGGAAGGGGCCGCGCGGTTCCACCTTGTAGTACAGGGTGAATGCCACGTCCGCTTCGAATCCGGCGAGACGATTGTGCTGGGTCCGGGCGATCTGGTGCTGATCCCGCGCGGGCGCAGCCACATCCTTTCGGACAAACCCGTAGATGCCGCGCCATCCCTCGAACAGGTTCTTCAGGATGCCGATTATGACAATCGGGGCGTCCTGGTCGTGGGTGAAGGCAACAATGACGCGTCCACGCAGATGGTCTGTGGTCATTTCTCCCTGAGAGCGGGGGCTGAGCACCCGCTATTGGCGGCCCTGCCAGATTACATGTTCCTTTCCGGTTCGGCCAGGGCGAAGGCGCCCTGGCTGGATGAAGTATTGCGTCTGATCGCGCAGCGGATCTTCAGGGATCCGTTCGGGTCCTCTGCATCAGTCACCCGACTGTCGGAAATCGCCTTTATCGAGCTCATCCGCGCAGGTCTCGGCAATGGATCCAAACTGGACCGTGTCCTTGAGGCATTCCGTGATCCACATATCGGCAGGTCGCTGGAACTTATCCATGCGCGCCCTGGGGAAAGCTGGACGGTGGAGCGGCTTGCCCGGGATGTGGGCATGTCGCGCAGCCGCTTCGCCGAGCGGTTCAGCGACCTCCTCGGTATTGCCCCGATGGCCTATCTGTCGAACTGGCGTTTGCAGCGGGCGTTGGCCCTGCTGGAAGACAAGAGGCGCAGTGTGCAACAGGTTTCCTCGGAAATCGGCTACCAGTCCCAAGCTGCCTTTACCCGCGCGTTCGCCGGAAAATTCGGTCTTACGCCCAGCGAATACCGCCGCGCAGCCGCCTGATTTTTGCACGCCGTCCCATTCGGTTTGCCAAAACGCCCTAACTTCGGTGTGGCGATTGATCGATCCTCCTGAAATCAACAGATATCCGTTGTCGGAACAAACCGGCTAACAGAAATCACAGGAGACAGATATGATTTCACCGTTCAAGGCGGCTGCGACCGCACTTATGATCGCCTCCAGCGCTGCAGGCTTTGCCCATGCTGCAGATGAAAACAACGTGGCCGCCGGCCTGACTGCAGCGGGCGCGCCGCTGGGGCTTCACGGTTCGGATCCCGTCGCGCTGATCGAGATCGGCAATCGGGTCGAAGGCCGGGCTGACTACACGGTCGTCGAAGATGGCGTCGCTTACTACTTCGCTACCAAGGCCAACATGAACGCGTTCAAGAAGAACCCGGACCGCTACCTCCCGCAGAATGGCGGCTTCTGTACCTTCGGCGTGTCTGTCGGCAAGAAGTTCGACGGCGATCCGCAGTACGCGGCCGTTCGTGACGGCAAGCTCTATGTCTTCCTGAACGAAGACATTTTCCGGAACTTCCAGAAGGACGAAGCCGGCACGATCGCGAAGGCCGAGAAGAACTGGCAGAAGATCCAGCACACGGCTGCGACCGATCTGTAGTCATACCAACAGGCCGGGTGCCTCCGGGCGCCCGGCCCTTATACCCTTGAGAGATTCCAATGAATATCATTGACCATCTGAGCGTGGGCGTGCCGTCCATTGAGCCGGCCTGCGCGTTCTATGATGCGGTCCTTCAGGCACTGGGTGTCAGCCGCCTGGCTGCCACGCAAGGCTTTGCAGCATACGGCGACGGGGCGGTTCAGTTCCTCGTCATGGTTCCGGAGAACGGAGCGGTATACACGCCAGGCAACGGGACGCACATCTGCTTTAACGCGACCAGCCGGGATGCGGTGAACGCATTCCACAAGGCTGCGCTGGCGCAGGGCGGTACAGACGCCGGTGCACCCGGTCCACGCCCGGGTTATCCGACCCCAGATATCTATACCTGTTTTGTGAAGGACCCGTTCGGCAACAAGCTGGAAGCCATTCACAACGGCTTTTCGCCGCGGTCCTGAATCCGCGAGAGTGACATGACCGGCCCGGTGCCGGTCATGTTGCGGCTGCCGGAATCAGAAACAGTCCGCTACGTCCGCGATCCAGGCCTGCACGTCTTCCTTGGCTTCCAGAGGAGATTTTCCGTGTCTGACGAGGATCAGGTCTTTCTCCGGAACGAGAACCGTGTACTGACCTTCATAGCCGTTGCAGGAGAAGCTTCCGGGGCCGGCCATGCCGAGCCACCAGTGGGCGCCATAGCCGAGCGTTTCGACTTCCGGGACTGCAGGTGTGGGGGTGCGGGCATAGTCGACCCAGCCTTCCGGCAGGAGGCGGTTCCCATCCCACACGCCGTCGCGCAGATAGAGAAGACCAAAGCGGGCAAAATCCCGTGCGGTGCAATAGCAGAAGGACGAGCCGATGAATGTGCCTGCCGGATCGAATTTCGGAAGAGGAGAGCGCATGCCGATCGGGGTGAATAGTTCACGGAACATGAAGTCCCTGAATGCCTCTCCTTGAGCGTCCAGGGCGCGGGCGGCGCAGCGCGCCACAATATTGGATGTGCCGCTTGAATAGCTCCAGAACGTATCCGGTTCATGCTCCAGCGGCTGGCCGGCTGCATATGCGGCCACATCTTCCTGGCCGCTGCCGAACAGCATTTCGATCACGTCTGAAACGGAGCCCGGCACATAATCCTCAACGAACTTCAATCCGCTGGACATTCGCAACAGCATGTCCAGCGTAATGACACCTCGTGGATCATCCGCCCCTTGCCATTCCGGCACGTCCGCCGGCGCGTGGATATCGATCCTGCCTTCGCGCACGAGAATGCCGATCAGCGCCTGCGTGATGGATTTGGCCTCAGACCAGGACGGGAAAGTGCTGCCGGGGGTGAAATCGCGCCAGTATCGTTCGGCAACGATCCTGCCTCCCTGAACCGCAAGGAACGCATGTGTCTCGCCCATTGTGCCCGGGGCAGGGTCTGCGAAAGCCCGGTCCAGCAGGCTTTCCAGGCGGGCGGTATCCGTTCCCGGCGCGGGCGTGCCTTCGGACCAGGCCTTTGTGGGCCATGCGACTCCTGCCGGCTGATCAGGCAGGGGCGGCAATGGAAGATCGAATGGCATTGGAATGGCCTCCCCGAATTTGTGGTGTTTGCGGCAGCTAAACAGACCCAGCCGGGGCGACGCAAGAAGGGGGCTTGATTGCCTTAGCGGAATGTCACGTTCATAAGTGTAATGCGGAATACAGAGACGGTACTCAAAACTGTCCGGAATGGCCGCAAGGGAGAGAAACGGACCGGGTCGCAAGGCCACGGCAAGAGGCATGGACGGAAACACACAAGTTACGCCGGAAATCGAAACCATCCAGCCGTCTCGCGCGCCGCTGACCGCACATCTACGCAATCCGCGTGTGCGTTTGGGGCTGATCGCGGGCCTTGTTCTGCTGGTTTTGTTGGGACTTTTCCGCTTTCTGGCGGACCGGGCCGCTTATGTGTCGACTTCCGACGCACGGATCGCGGCGGACATGATCGCCGTTTCGACGGATATTTCAGGCAAAATCACCTCACAGCGCGTGTCGGCGGGCGACATCGTGAAGGCGGGCGACGTCATCTATACAATCGATGACCGGGAAGCGGCCTATACGCTGGCCGAATACGAAGCCCAGGCAAACCGCCTCAGGGCTGAAATCGCCCGGGAAGAGGCTCGGATCGGGCTGGCTTCGTCCAAGGCGGGCAGTGAGGTCGCTGCCCGTCGCGCCGGCACACAGTCGGCGTCGGCTTCCGTCGAAGCGGCGCGTTCAGATCTTGAAACGGCCCAGCTGGATTTCGACCGCACCCAAGGCCTGTTCGATCGGGGGCTTGTTCCACAGAGCGCGCTGGATCAGGCACGCAACGCGCTGGACACGGCCCGCCAGGGCCTGCTGCGGGCCGAGGCGGACCGGGACAGTGCCCGCGCCGAACAGAGGACCGCCTCCATACAGGGAGAGGAAGTCCGCCTGATCGAGCTGGACCTCGGCGTCCTGCGCGCCTCGTTGCAGCAGGCCGAAGCGCGCGTGGATGCCCAGCGCGTTGTCGTGGAACAGCATACGATCCGCGCGCCCATCGACGGGGTGATCGACGAGCTTTTCTACGATACCGGAGAGCATTCCCTGCGCGGTTTCCGTGTCGCGCTGATGCATGATCCGGATGCGGTCTGGGTGTCGGCGAATATCAAGGAAACCGACATCCGGAAAGTTGACACTGGCGCAGAAGTGCGTGTGAAAGCGGACAGTCATCCGGGCGCAAAGATCACAGGCCATGTGACCCGGATTCACAATGCCACGCTGGCTGAATCCGCCATGATGCCGAATCCCAACGCCAATGGCGTGTTCACGAAGATCACCCAACGCATCACGGTCCGAATCGATCTGGACGATCCGGGCCTGCGCCTGCGGCCGGGAACCATGGTGACGGTCCGGATCCGCAAGCAGGCCGCCGAAGATCCGGCGTGAGTACGGCAGCGGCCTCACCCGGCAAGGTTCCGGCACATGACATTCCGGCCATGGCCGGGTCCGCCGTCAGGCGGCGCTTTGAACAATTCGGCCCGAATTATCGCTGGATCCTGCTCGGCGCGATGCTGACCGGATCGCTCGCCACGATGCTGGCGGCGACAACAGTAAATGTTGCGCTGCCTGCGATCATCGGCGCCTTTGGTCTCGGTCAGGACCAGGCGCAATGGATGTCGACGGCCTTTCTCGCCTCGTCCACCATCGCCATGCTGGCAAATGCCTGGGCGATGCACACCTATGGTCCGCGGGCGACCTATGTCGTGGGCATGTGCCTGTTCATTGTCGGCTCTCTGATGGGGGCGGTATCGACGACGCTGGAAATGCTGATCCTGTCGCGCGCTCTGCAGGGTATTTCCGCCGGGCTCCTGCAGCCCATGTCGATGTTCCTGATCTTCCAGACCTTCCCGGACAATCAGCGCGGCACGGCGATGGGCATTTTTTCCATTGGTGTCGTCCTGGCACCTGCCTTTGGCCCGGCACTGGGTGGGATTGCTGTGGACCTTGCAAGCTGGCGTCTGGTGTTCGTCGCCACTTTGCCGCTTGCATTCGTCGCGCTTAGCGTCGCCCCTTTCCTGATGCCGACGGGGGAGGACCCCAATGTCCGTACCCGTCCGCCGCTCGACTGGCAGGGGCTGGGTCTCCTCACCATTTCCATCGTCAGCCTGCTGTCGGCCTTTGCAGGAGCGAACCGCGATGGCTGGGATTCCGACATCACCTATCTGAAATTCACCGTCGGTGTGATTGGCGGCATCAGTTTCGTCTTGTGGGAACGTCGGCATCCGTTCCCGGCGCTGAATCCGGCGATCTTCATGTACCGGCAATTCTGGTCCGCGGGATTGATCATTTCGGCGACTGGTATCGCCATTTATGCGTCCACCTACCTGATCCCGCTCTTCGTCCAGATGGTGCAGCATTATTCGCCAACCGCGGCGGGTGTGATGATGATTCCGGCCGGCCTCGCCATGGTGGTCGGCTTTCCCATCGCCGGACGCCTGACAGACCGGGTGGATGCCCGCTTCCTGCTGGCATTCGGCATTCTCAGTTTCGCTGCGGCAGCTTACCTGCTGGCGGGGGTTACTGCACTCACACCTTATTGGGTTCTGGTCGGCTGGATCTTCCTGTCGCGCGTCGGAATCAGTTTCTGCATGCCGCCGGCGAACACGACCGCGGTGCGCGCCTCTCCGCCGCATCTGCTCGCCTCGGCAACCGGTGGCGTCTCCTTCCTGATGCAGGTCGGCGGCGCATTCGGGGTGAACCTGTTGGCGATCTTGCTACAGCGCCGTCTGATCTTTCACGGCGATCACCTTTCTGTGGGTATGAATGAAGCAAACGCCGAAATGCTCTACCAGCATGCAATTTATGCGCAGGAACTGGAACGCAACGGCATGGCCGTGCTGCCGGCATTCCAGAACGCATTTGGCGTGATCGGACGGCAGGTCTCTGCCGAGGCCCAGGTGCTGGCCTTCCGAGACTGTTTCCACGTCGTTGCGATCTGGTTTGTAATCGTCTTCTTTGCCTTATTCCTGATGCCGAAACCGAAGCTGGAAGGCGCCGCACCGGCAGCTGCCCGCATGGCGGTCAATCCGGAAGCTGCGTAAGCAGGCCGGGTGAATTCTATCGGCCCTCGCGGCGCCAGGCGAGCAGCAGGAAGAGAACCAGCAGGGCGGCGGCGGCAATGCCGGGCAACAGGGCCTGGCTGGAAGAGGAGCGGACGGCATAAGCGCCGCGTTCGCGCAGGCCCAGCCAGTTGCCGCCCGCAGAAATGCCTCGTGCGCCAGAGCGGCGGATATCCGGCAGGCCGGATCCGTCGGCGTTCAAGCGGAACACACCGCCACCCGTTGCACGCGCCAATGGCTGCAACACTTTGATCGTGGACTGAAGGTCGGCATATTCCTTAGGGTTTGCCGGTCCGTTCAGGGCGACGGTTTCGAGTCCGCCGGCCCGGGCGCGGTAAAGGCCCAGCTGGTCGATGGGTGCCTCGGCGGTGAAAATACCGGGGCCGGTTTCAGTCCAGGCCGGTTCTATCGTTTCGCCTTCCGGTGTTTCGATCTGCAGCGGCGGGGCTGTGTCCATCAGGCTGCGAAGTTCAACTCTGGCGGTATCGCCTTCGGCAGTGAGCTTGAGACGGCGTTCCTCAAGTTCCGGTTCTTTCATCAACCAGTGAACGACCCTGCGGATCATCTCTGCGAACGGTCCCCCGCCATCATAGCCTCTGGCCCACAGCCAGATCTGGTCGGACATCAGCATGCCGACCCGGCCTTTGCCGACACGGTCCAATACCAGGAGCGGCTTCCCGTCGGGCGCAGCAAGCACCGTATCACCTGTTTCGGCGGTCGACTCGATATAACGCATCCAGCCGCCCCATCTGCGTCCTTCCAAAGGCGCGGTCACGGCGTGGCGTTTTCCGGCTTCCGTGAGGGCGGGAACGAATTCACCTGTCCGGACCACACCGGTAGGCGCGGCTGGGAGCACAGAGGCGAGGGGAGAGCGGGCGAGACTCGCCGGGCCGGCAAAATCCTCACCGGCTGCGATCAGCAAAGCGCCGCCCTCGGTCACATAGCGCGCCATATTCGCGAGATAGGTCTGCGTGATCACGCCCCGGCGCTCATACTGGTCGAAGATGATGAGATCGAATTCCGTGAGCTTTGCTTCGAACAATTCCTCGGTGGGGAAGGCGATCAAGGCCAGTTCGTCTTCGGTGGCGTTGTCGCTCTTGTAGGGCGGCCGCAGGATCGTGAAGTGGACAAGGTCGACGGAAGGGTCAGACTTCAGCAGGTCCCGCCAGGTGCGGCCCGCCTGGTTCGGCTTGCCGGTGACGAGCAGAACACGGAGACGATCGCGTACACCGGCCAGGCTCGCGGCCGTTCGGTTGTTCGCCATGGTCAGTTCCTGCCGGCCGGGCGGCGCTTCAACCACGACGATGTTCTCGCCGCGCCGTTCGATATTGATCGGAAGCGGGGTCGCTTCTCCGGCTTTCACGCGCACGCGTTCCGGAATACCGCCATTGACCGATACATCGAGATCAATCTCGCCGCCGTCAGGATCATCCACCCGCACGATCAGGTCTGCCGTCTCGCCGACGATGCCGAAGCTTGGCGCTTCGACCAGTTCGACCCGGCGGTCGCCCCGGTCGGGGTCACCCACAATCAGGCTGTGGACCGGGCCGATCACGCCTTCCGCATCCGGTTTGCCTGGAACGTCATGCAGCTGACCATCGGTAATCAGGATGGCGCCTGCGATCCGGTCACGCGGCACATCGGCCATCAGGCCTTCCAGCGCGCTGTAAAGATGCGTGCCATCATCGTTCGGATCACTCTCCAGAACGCGGACTTCGAGGCTTGGGTCTTCGGCAAGTTTCGCCTGCACCTCGTCATAGGCCTTGCGGGCGGCGGCTGCCCGGTCGCCGATATCCATACTTTCGGAACGATCAAGCACTACGGCTGCCACGGAGGGCAGGGGTTCGCGTTCTTCATGCACAAGGCTTGGATTGGAAAGCGCCGCAGCGAGCAGCGTCAGGCCCAGCCCGCGTGTCAGCCAGGCTCGGCCCCGCAGGAAAATATAGGCCAGCCATGCCAGCACAGCGATGCCGGATACGGCCCAGAGGACTGGCCAACCAAGAAAGGGATCGAACCCGATGCGGACAGCTTCGATCATTGCGGCATTCCATTCGGCAGGAATTGCGGCTCGTCATTATCCCGGTTGTTGCCCGGCGGGCGAGAGCGTGGACCGAAACTATCGGTGCCGCCATCGCTTTCACCCAGACGCTCCAGCAGGGCAGGCAGGTGGACCTGATCGTCCTTGTAGCTGCCCGTCAGAATATACATGACGAGATTGACGCCAAAGCGCCGGGCCATTTCGCGTTGGTCCTCGCCGCCATCAACGGAATAAAGATCACGTCCCCGTTCATCGATTGCCCAGGCGGAAATCCAGTCGGCATCCCCGATGAACAGACCGGAGACTCCATCGCCGCGCGGGGCGGACGCTGATCCAGCTTGTTCAATCCAGAGCTGGCGATCAGCGTAGCGACCCGGAAAGTCCGACAGCAGATAGAAAGACCGGGTCAGGACGTGGTTGCTCGGCACTGGTTGGAGCGGCGGTGCATCCAGTCCTTCGAGCAGGTTTTCAAGCCGCGTGATTTCAGTGGAGCCGGGGGTGTCACCGTCCCGCGTATCAATCACCAGGGCACCGCCGGAACGTAGATAAGCGTTCAGCCGCGCAATGGCCTTCTCCGACAATGGCGCGGCGCCCTGAGGCACGGCGAAGTAAATGAGCGGATAGAGCTCCAGCGGGCTGGATTCGAGATCCAGTTCGTCCGGCATGTCCGGTTCGACGGAGGTGCGGCTGAACAGTGTCGTCGACAAGCCGAACAGACCGGACCGGGCCCGTTCATTGAGGGCGATGTCGGGCGTCTTTACATAACCGAACCGCATCCGCAGGGCCGCGTCGACGTCCGACTGTGGCGCATTGCCTTTTGGTAGAGGAATAATGGTGGGACCGGTTGCAACGCGGCGATATGTGCCGTCCGGCATCAGCCGGTATTGATATTCCTGCGCGCTGGCGTCGGGCGCCGAAACAAGGGACAGGCCTGCCGCCAGCACAACCGCCGCCATACCTGTTTTTCGGCTCAGGCGTGGTAGGTGGCCGGCAACGAGCAGGGCGATAAACAGGTCCAGCGCGAGAAGTAGTGCAGCAAAGGCCAACAACGGTCCGGCAAGACGCAACGATCGTGCCTCGGCATCCCCCAGCAGGCGGGCAGCAGGCGGCCAGGACGCGATAAGGTCCGGCTTTGCGTTTCGCGCGGCATTGAGTGCGCGCGTGCCTGCGGGCCCCTGGTAAAGCCCGGGCGGATGCGCCTCGGATGGCTCAAGCGTATCAAAGTCCGCTGCCTTGAGCGGTGCAGCCGCCGGGCCGGGCGATTCCAGCCGTCCGTACCCGTCCAGAATCAGCTTGGGTGTGTAGGCGCCTTCCTCGTCATTCACAGACTCGCCCCGGCCGGCGGCTATGCAGCGGCGCAGCATTTGCGGGAAGAGGTCGGAGTAGGCAAGGTTGGCCCAGTCTGGCCCGGCTGTGATGTGGAACAGGATAATTGTTCCGGCACCGCGCCCATCGGCCGTGACCAGCGGCGAACCATCTGCAAGGCGGGCCCAGGTATGGTTCGAAAGCTCCGGTCCCGGACGGGCGAGGACCTGCTGCGTGACCCGTACGTCCGGCGGCACGTCCAGTCCGTCGAACGGAGAGGTGTCGGAAAATGGGGCAAGGGCCTGCGGTTCATCCCAGGCGAGGGCGCCGCCAAGCGCGCGCGACGCACGGCGCAGCGGCACGGGCAGCAGGTCATCCCCCTGCGCAGCAAGACGTGGCCCGGCAAAGCGGATCAGCGCGCCGCCGTTTTCCACCCAGTCCGCCAGCCGCTTTTCGTCTTCCGGCAGGATCTGCCCGACATCTGTGAGGATGATCGCATCTGGCGATTCAGCCACCAGTGTTTCGACGGTGCCTTCGGTGATGGAGGCGAACGGTTCCAGCGCCTTGCGCACATAGTGCATGTCCGAAAGCAGAGGCTGCGCAACCGCACCTGCATCGACGAGGCCCACACGGCGGGAGCGGTCAGAAGAGTCCCAAAGCCAAACAGTGCCGGCCCCTTGCCGGCCGGTCACAGTGAAGCGGGCAATGCGCGCAAGGGCTGCGGCGGGGATGGTGAAATCGGCGCTGGCTTCATTGGCTCCATCGACAAATGTCGCCTCGGAAGTTGCGAGCGCGGAGCCGTCTAGCGTCAGGGCAGAGACAAAGGCGCGTTCTTCCCCGCGGGAGTCGACCCGGCGGAGCGTGACCGAAACGGAGTCTGTTTCTGAGTTCAGCCGGGTGATGGCCGCGGGCGCATGCGGGGGAGCAGCAAACACGGTGAGCGGGGCACGAGCAGATAGATCTGCCGCGAAGGCCCGGCCTCCGGCGTTTTCCAGACCATCGCTGGCCCAGAAGATGCGGCCCGGTTTCAGTCCGGATTCTTCCAGCCGGGCGATGGCGTCTGCGCGGTCCGTGCTCCAGGCTTGCGGTCTCAAGGACGATATGCGCTTTGCGGCATCGGTGGTGCTCAGCCGTTCTGCAGGGTCGTTGTTCAGTTGCTGCGGCGCGGTCAGCAGCAGGTGGACTGGCATGTCGCGGCTGCCCGTGTCGAGCGTCGCTGTGGCGGCATTAACGAGCTCACTCCAGCGTGGGGCAGATGGCCAGCCATTGTCGATCACGATCAGGAGTGGGCCTGATCCTTCAACAGATTCCGTCTTGGCACCTGGCGCGTAGACGGGCTGAGAGAGACCGAGGATCGCGGCGGTGACGGCCAGGGTCCGGATCAGCCAGACCCACCACGGCGTGCGGGCCGGGGTTTCTTCCTTCGGCTCCATGCCTTCGAGGATGCGCAGGGACGGTAGCTCAATGTCCTTTGGTGCAGGCGGGGTGGCGCGCAGGATCCACCAGATCACCGGCAGGGCGATCAAGGCGGCCAGTGCCCAGGGTGCGCCGAACAGGAAGGGGCCGAATGCTGTCATAGCTTCGCCCCGAAGCTTTCAAGCTGGGCCTTCAGGCGGGCAGCGCTTTGCAGCAGAGGCTGGCTCGAAACATGGGAAACGAAGCGCCAACCCATTCTATTGGTCAGCTCACTGAGCGCATCACGCTGGGCCGCAAAGCGTTGGTGGTATTCCTCGCGGATGGTTTCCGCCCGGCCGAAGATGCGGGAGAGCGCAGATCCCGGCCGGTGCAGCTTTACGCGGCCTTCGAACGGGAAGTCGACTTCGATCGGGGAAGAGACGGCGAGCAGGATGCCTTCCGGGCATTTGCCGGCCAGGGGTGCAAGCCGCGCGCGCCATTCCGGGATTGGATCGTAAAAGTCTGAGGCGATGATAAGCGTCGCCGAACTGCGCGGTGGGGCAGGGAAGGTTCCGCCGGTGCCGCGGGAAAGTTCTTCTGAGAGCCGGTCGACCGCGCGCTTGCCGAAACTTGCGCCGCGTCCGCCGCCAAGTGCGCCGACCCGTTCGCCATCCTTGGACAGCATGATGGCGAGCGACAGCATGAGTACGGTCGCTTCCTCGGCCTTGGTGCGGAGCTCACCCTCGGCCTTCCATCGGAAGCCGGGATTGTCGTCGCACCAGAAAAGGACCGTGCGGGCGGTTTCGAGTTCCGTCTCGCGTACGAAGAGTTCATTGCCCTTGGCCGAGCGGCGCCAGTCCACCCGGTCGGCGGCATCTTCCTGTGCATAGCGCCGGTACTGCCAGAAATGTTCGCCCGTGCCGGGCCGACGCCGTCCGGCCGAGCCGATATGCGCCGCCTCGCTCGCCTCGGCCTTGAAGTTCAGGCCGGGCAGCTGGCGGGCAAGGGCTTCGGCTTCGGCACGAAGGTCGGCAGCTGGAGTCATCGGGCTGCGCTACGCCACCTTCCGCGCGAGATCGTTGATCAGTTCGGAAAGGCCGGGCGCTTCGCCGGTCGGGTCGTAGCGCATAGCCATGCGGTGGCCGAGGCAGGGTTCGGCGAGGGCTTCGACATCTTCGAGGCTTGGCGCGAACCGGCCGCGCAGGAGCGCACGGGACCGGGCGGCCAGCATCAGCGCCTGGCCGGCGCGCGGCGACGGTCCCCAGTCGACGAGGCGTTTGACATGCGGGTCGGAAGTCTGTTCCGGCCGCGCTTCGCGGACGAGCGAGAGAATGGCGGAGACAATCTTCTCACCAACAGGCATTTTCCGCACCAGCGCCTGCAGTGCCATCAGCCGCTCGGCATCCAGGGCCGGGCGTACGGTCTGGTCAGCGCCGCCGGTCGTCTCGATCAGGATGCGGCGTTCGGTATCGAGATCCGGATAGTTGACGTCGACCTTCAGAAGGAAGCGGTCGAGCTGGGCTTCGGGCAGCGGATAGGTGCCTTCCTGTTCGATCGGGTTCTGGGTCGCCAGCACATGGAAAGGAGCGGGCAAGTCATGCCGGACACCTGCCACAGTCACATGGCGTTCCTGCATGGCCTGCAGGAGAGCAGACTGGGTGCGCGGGGAGGCGCGGTTGATCTCGTCCGCCATGAGCAGCTGGGTGAAGATCGGGCCGCGCAGGAAGCGGAAGCTCCGCTGGCCGCTGGCGCTCTCGTCCAGAACTTCCGAGCCGAGGATATCCGACGGCATCAGGTCCGGCGTGAACTGGATGCGCTGATTGGTCAGGCCGAGCGCGGTGCCCATGGCCTCCACAAGACGTGTCTTCGCGAGGCCTGGTGCGCCGATCAGCAAGGCATGGCCACCTGCCAGAACAGCGGCCAATGAGAGCTCGACCACACGCTCCTGGCCGAACACGGCCTTGGCGATTTCGGCTTTCACCTGCTGCAGGGTTTCGGCGGCGGCCTCGGCATCGGCGACAATCGCCTCGGCAGTCACATCAGTATCAGCCATATTCTAAAAGCGTCTCCGGGTTTGCGTCATCTGCAATCAGACCTATTTGTAAGGCCTCTTCAAGGCGGAGGAAGGTGTGACATCCAGTTCAGCAACCACAATCAGCCTTGAAGAAACGCTGAAATCCATCCTGCCCGAGGGCAAGCTGGATGGAAAGCTGCCGCCTGTGCATCTCTGGAACCCGGAACACAGCGCCGACATCGGCATGGAGATTCGGGCTGATGGCGCCTGGTGGCATGATGGATCGCGCATTAACCTTGAGCGGCTGGTGAAGCTGTTTTCCCGTATCCTGCGCAAGGATGAGGACGGGAAGACCTGGCTGGTCACGCCCTACGAGAAAGTGATCGTCACAGTCGAGGATGCCCCATTCCTGGGCGTCCGGGTGGACCGTGTGGGCGAACCAGGCCGGGATCAGACGCTCGCCTTTCTGACCAATCTGGATGACATTACGCTGGCCGGACCGGACGCACCGATCCGCGTTGAGACCGATCCGGAGACCGGTGAGCCGTCGCCTTATGTGCTGGTGCGGGGGCGGTTGGAGGCGAAACTGACCCGCGCTGCCTTTTACGATCTCGTCGAGATGGCCGAGCCTTCGCCGGACAATCCGGACATTCTGGGTGTCTGGAGCCAGGGAACATTCTTTCCCATCGGCTCTGCGGCCTGAGGATAAAGGGCATGTCCTGGCGAGGCCTCGAAGACTTCATCGCGCGTGTCGAATCGCGGCTCGATCCGCCGGTGGGCGATGGCCGGCTGGGGGAGACGGGCGATATGGATTTCCTGTCGCCGGAAGAGGTGGCGATCATCCGTCCTGCGGCGGTGCTTGTCGGGGTTATTCCACGCGTGTCCGGCGCGACGGCATTGTTGACCGTGCGGCCCACCACGATGGCCGATCATGCCGGGCAGGTGGCGTTTCCGGGCGGCAAGGTGGACCCGATTGACCTCGACGAGGTGGCCGCCGCCTTGCGCGAATCGGAAGAGGAAGTCGGCGTTGTGCCGGACGATGTGCAGATCCTCGGCAAGGCGGCGCCGTATGTGACCGGTACGCGCTACCGCATCACGCCGGTTGTGGGCTTGCTGCCGGCGGACTTCGAACCTGTGCCGGACCCGACCGAAGTGGCCGACGTGTTCGAAACCCCGCTCGATTTCCTGATGGATGCCCGCAATCACCGGATGGGGGAGGCGATCTACAAAGGCAAGCCGCGGCGTTATTACGAGATGCCCCATAATGGCTATCGCATTTGGGGCGTGACAGCAGGAATTATCCAGCGCCTCTATGAAACGCTCTACGAAGCGTAAGGCTTTGTCTGTTTAGGGTTTCGCTGGTTTCGGCATCTGCCTATCCTGAGGAACATCACAAGCGAGGAACCGGGACATTGGCCGGACGGATACTCTTCGAACTCTTTTTCTTCTCGATCCCGTTTCTGGTGTTCGGGCTTTATCTGCTGGCCACAACGACGGCCGAGAATGAAGGCCGCCGGAAATGGCCGATCAACATGCTGTTCCTGATCGGTCTGGGCCTGGCGGTCGTGGCCTTTTTCGCGATGACATTCCTGGAGAAGCGCGAACCGGAAATGTGCCAGAAACCGACCCGTTATGTGGATGGCAAGCTTGTGCCGGGAGAGTTTTATCCCTGCGCGCATGATCTCAAGGATGCCGGCCGGGCAGGCAGCGAAGATCCGGGCGGGTCGATCGAGCTGCCCACCGACGGGACGGACATCACCGAAGATGGCTCAGACTGACCGGATACAAGCTGACTGGCTGAACGCGCCGGGGACACGCGCCGTGATGGCGGCGCTCGAAGCGGCGCGCCCCGGCGGCTCACGATTTGTCGGGGGCTGTGTGCGTAACACGCTGCGCGGCATTCCGGCAGATGACATCGACATCGCCACCCAGATCCTGCCCGATGACGTCATGAAGGCCATGCAGGCTGCGGGCATCCGGGCCCTGCCGACGGGGATCGAGCACGGCACCGTCACCGCGATCGTTGGCGGCAAACCGTTCGAGATCACCAGTTTGCGCAGGGATGTCGAAACCGATGGCCGGCGTGCCGTAGTTGCTTTCACGGAAGACTGGGCGGAGGATGCCGAGCGCCGGGATTTCCGCCTGAACGCCATCTATGCCGGTCCGGATGGAACCCTGCACGAGGTCGTACCCGGCAGCATCGAAGATGCTTTTGCCGGCCGCGTGATCTTTATCGGCGATGGTGATCAGCGCCTGAAGGAAGACTATCTGCGCATCCTTCGCTTCTTCCGGTTCAACGCCTGGTATGGCGCCGAGGTGGATGAAGACGGGCTCGCTGCCTGCACGCGGCAGAAAGACGGCCTCGCAAAGATTGCCCGGGAGCGGATCTGGAAAGAACTGAAACGCCTTCTGGAAGCGCCGGACCCATCTGATGCGATGCTGGCCATGGAAGAGAGCGGCGTGCTCAAGGCGGTATTGCCGGAGGCGACGGCAGGCGCATTGCCAGCCCTCGTGTCTGCTGAACGATCAGCAAATATGACGCCTGATCCGATGCAGCGACTGATGAGCATGCTGCCGCGCCGCCTGCGCGAAGTTCGCGAAGTCAGCCAGATCCTGCGTCTGTCGAATGCCGAGCAGGACAGGCTGGCAGATTGGGCGGACCCGGCGCTGGGACATATTGAAACGCTGAGTCCGGCAGAGCTGGCTGAAGCCTTTTACCGGTACGGGCCGGAGGTCGTTTGTGACCGGGCCCTTATAGAGGCTGCCAGCGGGACAGGTGACAGCCTGAAGCTCGTATTGGCCGCTGCTGCGCGGTGGTCGAGACCTGAACTGCCCGTCGGCGGGGCGGACGCGCTGGCAGCCGGTCTGGCCGGTCCGGCAATCGGCAAGGCGTTGGCAACGGCGGAGGAGGCCTGGATCGCTTCCGGCTTCACGCTGACACGAGATGCCTTGCTCGCCCGGCTCATCCGGGCGGATTAGCTGACCAGATATAGAGGTTCAGATATCCTGCGAAGGTGACCCAGGCCAGGTAGGGCAATTGAAGCCAGGCGGCGGGCTTCGAGATGCGGGCAAACTCTCCCATCATGGCGAGGATCAGCAGCCAGAGCGCGGTCAGCACGCCAAGCGCCAGCGGGATCTGCTTGAGGCCGAAAAAGAACAGGCTCCAGCCCACATTCACCATCAGCATGGCGAAATAAATGCCGAGCGCGCGGCTGGCGGCACTGGAACTCCCGGCGCGCCACAAGACCAGCAAGGCGCTGAGCGTCATCAGTGAGAAGAGAGCGGGCCAGACAATTCCGAACATCCAGTCCGGTGGTGTGAGAGAAGATTTCTCGAGTCCCGAATACCAGGGTTCCTTGCCGGAACGGGTGACAATTCCGCCCATAGCGCCGGCCAAAGCCGTCGCCAGCACCAGCACCAGACTGGCACCCCAGGGAGGGGCCCGGCTGTCGTCCACCATCAGGATTGTTAATATATCCGGAAACTGCCCAACCGTCTGCCGTCTACCCCAAGCGCGGGAATCTTGTGCCGCGAGGATGAGCTTTCTGACTGGAGACCGGGCGCTTCTGCCGGAATTGCGGGCCGGTCAGGGCCATTTCACCACGGGCGGCATGGAGGACAGGATGCTGGTGACATTGCCACCGGTCTTCAGTCCGAACGTCGTGCCGCGGTCGTAGAGCAAGTTAAACTCCACATAGCGGCCGCGCTGGATCAGCTGTTCTTCGCGTTCGGCTTCGCTCCATGCCTTCTGGAACCGCTTGCGTACGAGTTTGGGATAGATGCCGGCGAATTGCTTTCCGACTTCCTGCGTGAACGCGAAATCCGTTTCCCAGTCGCCCGTATTGAAACGGTCGTAGAAAATACCGCCGGTGCCGCGCGGCTCGTCCCGGTGAGGGAGGTGGAAGTAAGTGTCGCAGGTTTCCTTCATCTGCGCATAGTCCGCGCCGGGGTGCGTATCGCACGCTGCTTTCATGGCGGCGTGGAATTCCACAGAATCCTCGAAGGCCTGATCGCGCTGATAGGCGAGCAGGGGATTGAGGTCTCCGCCGCCGCCGAACCAGCTCTGGCTGGTTACAAGCATGCGCGTGTTCATGTGAGCAGCGGGCACATGCGGGTTACGCGGGTGAGCGATGAGCGAAATTCCCGAGGCCCAGAATCGCCCGTCAGACTGGTCAGCGCCGGGGATTTGTGCAGCGAAGCCTTCCGAGAAAGTGCCATAAACCTCTGAAAAATGGACACCGACCTTCTCGAACACCTTGCCGCGCATCAGGCCCATACGCCCGCCGCCCAGGTCCTCGCTGCCGTCGCCGCGTTTCCACTCCGTCAGCTCGAATTTGCCCGCATCGCCCCGGTACAAGGGCGGTTCAGCGGCCTGCTCAATGGCTTCGAAGCGGCTGCAGATGTCTTCCTGGAGGGCGCGGAACCAGTCTCGCGCGCGCTGTTTTTGGGTGTCGAGGTCGGTTATCGTCATGGGCATTGTCTTGTGGCGTAAGCTGCACAGCTTGCAAGCCCCCTGTTGTCACAGGGCTCAAGTCAGGATAACGCCCTTTTTCAGTGTATCTCAGGGGGCTGGCCCCGCGCCCACTTGCCGCAATGTGCGAGAGGGCGGGGTTCTGTAATTAGGGGCCAGAACTCTGCCTGTTGAGGACGGGAAAAGCGTGACCGATCAGACATCACTTGAGCACGGCGGTGCTGTTGACGAGGACCGCCGCAACTTTATTCACATCGCGACGGGAGCGGCAGCTTTCGGCGGTGCTGCCATGTTCGCCTGGGTCGCTGTCGACCAGTGGAACCCGGCAGCAGATACCAAGGCCGCATCGGCCCTGGACGTCGATATCTCCAAGATCCCGCTGGGCAGCGAAATTCGCGTGCTCATCGGGGGCAAGCCTTTCTTTGTCCGTCACCGGACCCCGGCTGAGATCGCTGCGGCCGAATCGGTGAACGTCGCATCGCTGCGTGACCCGCAGACCGATGACGAGCGCCTGAACCCGAAGCCGAACGGCGAACTGAACCGGGCTATCCTGATCACGTCAGGTTCCTGTACGCACCTCGGCTGCGTCCCGGTCGGTCCGGCACAGGGCAACACCGGCGACTTCGGCGGCTGGTACTGCCCGTGCCACGGTTCGCACTACGATACGTCCGGCCGCATCCGCAAAGGCCCGGCCCCCCGCAATCTTCCGGTTCCGAACTACCGCTATGTTTCGGACACCGTGGTCAACATCTCGCTGTAAGGACGGTAGCCCATGAGCGGACACGAATCCTCTTACACTCCGACCAATGCGTTCACACGCTGGCTGGATACCCGCCTGCCAATCATCCGGTTCGCCCAGGATACGGCAATCAATTTTCCGACCCCGAAGAACCTGAACTACTGGTGGACCTTCGGTGGCATCCTGGCGGTCTGCCTTGCCACCCAGATCATCACCGGTGTGATTCTGGCCATGCACTATGAAGCCAGCGTCGATGGCGCCTTCGCTTCGGTTGAGCGCATCATGCGCGATGTGCCTTATGGCTGGCTGCTTCGCTACATCCACGCCAATGGCGCCTCGATGTTCTTCCTTGCGGTCTACATTCACATGTTCCGGGGGCTTTATTATGGTTCATACAAAGCGCCGCGCGAAGTGCTCTGGATCCTCGGCTGTGTGATCTACCTGCTGATGATGGCCACGGCCTTCCTCGGCTACATGCTGCCCTGGGGCCAGATGTCCTATCACGGTTCCAACGTGATCACCGGCCTGTTCGGTGCGATCCCGCTGATCGGTGAGAGCATCCAGACCTGGCTGATGGGCGGCCCGTCCATCGGCAACCAGACCCTGCAGCGCTTCTTCTCGCTGCACTATCTGCTGCCGTTCATGATCGCGGCTGTCGTGATCCTGCACGTCTGGGCGCTGC
This sequence comes from Hyphomonas sp. GM-8P, assembly GCF_003263315.1. Taxonomy (NCBI): domain Bacteria; kingdom Pseudomonadati; phylum Pseudomonadota; class Alphaproteobacteria; order Hyphomonadales; family Hyphomonadaceae; genus Hyphomonas; species Hyphomonas sp. GM-8P. The sequence goes on along the minus strand of NZ_AWFE01000013.1, from coordinate 18,624 downwards.
ACGTTCCGGGCAACAACAACCCAACTGGTGTCGAAGTTCAGGATGTCGAGAAGGAAACGGTTCCGTTCCACCCGTACTACACGGTGAAGGACGCCTTCGCGATCGTCATCTTCCTCCTCATGTTCGCGGTGTTCGTCTTCTACGCTCCGAACGTGCTGGGCCATGCCGACAACTATGTTGAGGCCAACCCGCTGGTCACGCCGTCGCACATCGTGCCGGAATGGTACCTGCTGCCATTCTACGCAATCCTGCGTGCCATCACCTTCGACCTCGGCCCGATCCCGGCCAAGCTGCTGGGCGTGATCTTCATGTTCGCGGCGATCGCGGTCCTGTTCCTGCTGCCATGGCTCGACACGTCTAAAGTGAAGTCCATGCGCTACCGTCCGGTGGCCAAGCAGTTCTTCTTCGGCTTTGTCGTGGTCTGCCTGCTGCTCGGCTGGTGTGGTGCGGCAAACCCGGATGACGCCGTAATCCCGGCGTTGCAGGGCGATCCGAAACTGGTCGTCAGCTACACCGAGAATGCGGTGGAAGTGACCAGCGAATACAAAGGCGGCGGTGAAGCCTACCACGACGCCAAGAGCTTCATGGAAACACTTCCGGCTGGTTCGAACCCATCGCTCTCCGCGGTGCCGGCGCCGACCTTCCAGTTCCGGCATCTCTCGCTGATCCTGACCTTCTGCTACTTCGGCTACTTCGTGATCCTTTTCTTCATCGGTCTGACCGAGAAGCCGAAGGAAGTTCCGGAATCCATCCACAAGTCGGTCCTGAAACGCCACAAGGCGTCGACGGCAACCGCCATTCCGGCGGAATAGGGAGCCAGAGGAACCATGAAAGCGCTTCGACTCCTCACTGCCGGCCTGGCCGGACTCATCTTCACCGCTGCGGCCCACGCTGCAGGCGGCGCCGAACACCCGCACCCGCCGGAAGGTGGCTGGCCGTTCGAAGGCCCGACGGGCCAGTTCGACCAGGCATCGCTGCAGCGCGGATATCAGGTGTATCATCAGGTATGCTCATCGTGTCACTCGATGAAACTGATGAGCTACCGGAACCTCGGTGAACCGGGCGGCCCGTTCTACGACCCGGCCTATCCGAACCCGAATGACAATCCGTTTGTGAAGGCATTGGCTGCCGAGAATGAAATTCTCAGCCCGACGCCGAACGACATCGGCGAATTCGATTACCGTCCGGCAACGCCTGCTGACACGTTCCGTAGCCCGTATCCAAACGTGGAAGCGGCCCGCGCTGCCAATGGTGGTGCAGCTCCGCCCGATCTGTCGGTCATCACCAAGGCCCGCCATGGCGGGGCCAGCTATGTCTTCCACCTCCTGTCGGGCTATCCGCATGACGACGCGTTCGTGAAGCGGGAAGTCGATGGCGAGACGGCCAACTATCTCGACATGTCGAAAGTCGGCGGTCATGGCGGCGAACACAGTGAAGGCTTCCTGAAGATCAATCCGGGCCAGTACTACAACCCGTACATGGCCGGTGACACGACGCCGAACTATGAAGGCGACCCGCGCCACGCACCGAAAGGTGGGTTCCTGGCCATGCCGCCGCAGCTGCTTGAAGGCCGCGTCGAATACACCGACGGCACAGAGGCAACGATTGAGCAGATGGCTTATGACGTCGCTCAGTTCCTTGCCTGGGCTGGTGAGCCGAAGCAGGAACACCGCAAGTCGCTGGGCCTCGCAGTCATGGCTTACCTGCTGATCCTCGCTGTCCTGCTGTGGTTCTCCTACAAGCAGATCTGGCGGAAGATCGAGCACTAAGGCTCGCTTGATCAGACAATCCGAATTGAAAAAGCCCCGGTTCTGCCGGGGCTTTTTTCTTGCAGCGGCGGCGATCCCGCTTTTATCTTCCTTGCCCTCAGGTGGAGGGAGTGATGGCAGAAGGAAAATTTTTGAGTATTGCGAACGCAGCCGGGGCGGTTGGCGGCGCTGTCGTAGGTGGTCTGGGCGTGATGTTCGCGCTGGGGGACACATCGCCCAAATCGCTGTCGGGCATGGCGTCTTCGCTCGACCGGATCGCTGAAAATCTTGAAAAGATACAGGATATTGACCCGTCAGCCGCCGGAGAAGCGGCCGACGTGCTGAAGCGGGCTGATCAGATCAGCCGCAAGGTCGCCGAGAAGGCCGTTGGTTTGGAACTGCCCAATGTCGATGGTGTCCTGCTCACGGACGAGGGCGTGGCGATCCCCGCCAGAGAGACCAAAACCATCGTGATGGGGAATGGCGACCGGGTGAGCATGAGCTACCTCGACCGGACCACGAAGGGCTATACCATGACGATAAATGGCCAGGAGGGACTATTCCCGATCGGCGCCCATATTCACACGTCTGAAGATGGAAAATGCTTCGTGGAGTTCCTGAGAACCGAGGACCATTTCACGAAAATCGTTGTCAGGGCCGTCTGTGAGTGAGCCTGAGACGATCGGCATGTCCGGTATTCGTCTCCGTCGCGCAGGGCCGGCGGATGGCACGCTTGTCGAGCACCTGACGCGCCGGATCTGGACGGGGCGGGTATCTGAGGAATCTACCGTTTTCCGGGAGACACCGGCATACGTCGCTGCGCAGCTGGAGAAAGGTGGCGGCGCGATCCTGCTGGAGGGTGGAGTGCCCGTCGGATCGGGTCGCTGGGTCCCCGTGCCCGGGCCCTCGGGGCAGGGGGCATGGATGGAAATCAAACGGATCGGCGTACTGGAGGCCTATCGCAAACGCGGCTTTGGGGAGGTCATCCTGAAGGCGCTCGAAGAGGCAGGCCGCGACGCCGGCGCAGAGGGCGCGCAATTGGCGGTTCGTCACGACCAGGTGAGGCTGGTCGACTTCTATGCCGGGCTTGGTTACGTGCTGGCAGATGATGTGGAACTGACCACGCCCAACCCGCGCTCTCCGCCACCCATCGGCATGCGCAAAGACTTCAGGACAACCAGATGAGCAAATGGACCCTCGGCATCATTGGCGGCTCCGGCCTTTACGAAATTGACGGTCTGGAAGACCGGCGGGAAGAAATCGTCGATACGCCATGGGGCGCGCCATCCGATGCATTGGTTCATGGCCGGATTGGTGATGTAAAACTGGTCTTCCTGCCGCGCCATGGCCGTGGCCATCGGCTGACCCCAAGCGAAGTGCCGTACCGTGCCAATATCGCTGCATTGAAGATGGCCGGCGTAACCGATGTGCTGGCCATTTCGGCCTGTGGCAGCCTTCAGGAAGCTTATGCGCCGGGCGATTTCCTCGCTGCCGACCAGTTCATCGACCGGACTTTTGCCCGTTCGAAAACCTTCTTCGGCGATGGCATGGTCGCACATGTCTCGATGGCCCGCCCGGTCTGTTCCCGTTTCAGCGCGATGGCGGCGGACGCAGCAGAAGCAGCCGGCGCGAAAATTCACCGCGGTGGCACCTATATCGCCATGGAGGGTCCGCAATTCTCGTCGCTGGCCGAATCAAAGCTCTACCGCCGGTGGGGCTGTGACGTGATCGGCATGACCGCGATGCCGGAAGCCAAGCTGGCACGGGAGGCGGAGCTGCCATATGCCATCCTCGCAATGGTGACCGATTATGATTGCTGGCGCGAAGAGGAAGAGGCCGTCACGGTGACCAATGTGCTGGAAGTCATGGCGCGGAACAGCACGCTCGGCCGGAAAGCTGTTGTAAAACTGGCGGAAAGTCTGAGTGGAACGGAGCGTACGCCGAGTCCGGACGGAATTGATACCTGCCTGGACTATGCCTTGATTACTGCTGAGGCAGCCCGCAACCCGGAAACAATCCACAAGTTGCAGGCGATTGCGGGACGCGCGCTGGGCGGCTAAGGTTTCCGTTCCATTAACCTGAATATTCGCGGGGCTGGCGTTTTCGGGCTGATCGGAGGGGAGCTCAGAATGAGTGAGTCGCAGTTCTACACGTTCATTACCGGCGGGGTCTCTCTGATGATCGCTGCCGGGCTGCTGGTTGCCTGGCATCTCTGGCGCATGCGCGAAGAACATCAGGCCGGCATCGTGTCGGCCCTGGATGGGGTCAGCCATGAATTGAGGATCAACCTCCAGCGGTTCGTTTCGGAGCTGGGCCAGGTCCACGCCGTTCAGGAGGCCGGACCGGACCTTCTTTTACCTGTGCGTCACCCGCAGCTGGATGGCGTCAATGCCTCCATGATCCGCGCGAACCGCAACGCACTGGCCGTGATCGGCAACACCTATCAGGAACTTGAGGCTCGCAAGATGGCGCTGCGCGCTGCGCTGGCCCAGGGGCGCGAGCCGGTCGATTCCATGGACGACGCAATGGATGCCACGATCAACGGCATCGCGACGCTTTACATGTGGGAAGTGCATGGTGGGGCCCGGCCGTCGGAAGTCGGCCGCGTCCGCTCATGGGACGTGCGCGACTGGATGAAGGGGCACAATTTCAGTCAGCAATCGCTGCCGGGCATGTATCTTCGCGACGAAGTGGTTGAACGTCTGCGTGCCTACGGCTTGCACCTCACGCCGAAGCCGCTGACCCATACGGCCCACGAATACTATTCCATGCAGTATGACCGGAAGACCGACATTCATGCGCCGTTTGGGCGGCGCAAGACACCGGAACAATTGGAAGAGGCTGCCCGCCGGGCCGAAGAAAAGGCCGCGAAGAAAGCCGCCAAGCAGGCTGAAAAAGAAGCCCGCAAGGCCGAGAAGGCGGCTGAAAAGGCAGCCGCCGCTGCGGCTGCAGAAGAAGAAGTCATGGGTGAAGACAGCCCGGTGGCCGATGAAACCTATTCCGATGAGACCTATGAACAAGGTCAGGTCTTCCAGTCATCCGACGACGACACATCTGATATGATGGATGATGATGATGATGACGAACTCGGCATGCTGGAAGATGCCGAGCCGAACTCCCGCCCGAACTAGAACACAAGCCTAGCGGCGCTTCATGCTGCCCAGAATGCCGCGCAGGATGTAGCGGGTGAATTCGCGGGCAGCAGAACGGGCCGCCTGGTTGCCCGCCTTTTGCAGCGGAGACATGCGGCGGGACCGGCTCGAACTGGTTCTCTTGGTCCGGGCCTTCTTCTTTTCCAGTTCCTTTGCCGCTTTTTCTTCCTCTTTGGCCAGGCGTTCTGCTTCTTTGGCGGCTTTCGCTTCCTTGGCTTCCAGGATTTCGTAAGCGGACTCGCGGTCGACCACGCCTTCATATTTTCCGGCGATCGGGCTCTCATTGATAATCTTCTTGCGTTCGGCATCTTCGGCAGGGCCGAGCCGGGAAGCTGGCGGGCGAACGACCGTGTGCTGAACAATGCTCGGCGCGCCTTTGGCATCCAGTGTGGAGACCAATGCTTCGCCAACGCCGAGCGTGGTGATCACTTCTTCTGTGTCGAAGGCCGGATTCGGCCGGAAGGAATCGGACGCTGCGCGGACACCCTTGCGTTCCGCCGGCGTGTAGGCGCGCAGGGCATGCTGGAAGCGGTTGCCGAGCTGGGCGAGCACGCTCTCCGGCAGGTCGCGCGGGTTCTGCGTCACGAAGAAAACGCCGACGCCCTTGGAACGGATCAGGCGGACGACCTGTTCGATCTTCTGGAGGAGGGCAGATGGGGTGTCGTCGAAGAGGAGGTGAGCTTCGTCAAAGAAGAAGACGAGCTTCGGCTTGTCCGGATCGCCCACTTCCGGAAGCTGTTCGAAGAGTTCCGAGAGGAGCCACAGCAGGAAGGTGGAATAGAGTTTCGGGCTGTTGATGAGGCGGGTGGAATCCAGAACGCTGACGACGCCGCGGCCATCGGTGGTGGTCCGCATCATGTCCGGCAATTCCAGCGCCGGCTCACCGAAGAAATGTTCGGCGCCTTCGCGTTCCATGACCAGCAGGTTGCGCTGCAGGGCGCCCAGCGAGGCGGAGGCGATATTGCCGTATTCCTTGCTCAGCTCATCCCGGATTTCCTTGTCGCCCATATGGGCGAGCAGCTTGCGCAGATCTTTCAGGTCGAGAAGGGCGAGGCCGTTGTCGTCGGCATATTCGAAGGCGATGTTCAGCACGCCTTCCTGCGCGTCGGTCAGCCCCATCAGGCGCGACAGCAGCAGCGGGCCCATTTCCGAAATGGTGGTGCGGACGGGGTGGCCTTTCTCGCCGAACAGGTCCCAGAAAATCGTGGGGGCGCCGGAATAGGAATAGTCGGCGAGGCCGATCTTTTCAGCACGGGAGACGAGTTTCGGATGAAGCGGATGCTTTTCGCTGCCCGGCACGCAGATGCCTGAGAGGTCGCCCTTCACGTCGGCGCAGAAGACCGGCACGCCGGCATCGGAAAAGCCCTGGGCGAGGATCTGGAGCGTTACGGTCTTGCCCGTGCCCGTCGCACCGGCGACGAGGCCATGCCGGTTGGCGATCTTCAGCAGCAATTCCTGTGCGACGTCCGGTTTGCCGGTGCCATTGGCGTCTGCGCCGCCGATGAAAATGGAGTCTGTCATGAATGCCCCGCCTCTTTCGTTCCTGCCGGAACGCTAGAGAATTCGCCGGATTCGGCAAGGGCCGGGGTGCAAAGGCCTGGCACAGCGGGGGGCTGCTTGACGCAGAGCGGGGCTGGCGCCACGCTCAGCGCAGGCAGAAGGGGAATCCGGACATGAGCCGAGCCGCCACGACAGGGATCTGGGTCATCGCAACTGGCGTGATCATCGCGTTCCTTTACTGGACACGCGCCATTCTCGCGCCATTTGCGCTTGCCGTGTTCCTGTTCCTGACCATCGAGGGCTTCGCCACGATGATCGACAACTGGACCCGGTTCCTGAAGATCGGCCATGCCCGGATCATTGCGATCCTGCTGGTCCTGGGCGGCTTCATTGGCTTCATCGGCCTGATGGCAAACGGCATCGCCGAATTCGGTCGCGACGCCGGCGAGTACGAAACCAAGATCAACGGCCTGATCCAGGAGGCCTATGATGTCGTGCACATGACTGGCGCCCCGACACTGCAGGAATTGCTGTTCAACGAGACCGGCCAGCGATTCTTTGCCACCATCGCAAACGCGACCGGTGACCTGTCTGGCGATGTCGTTCTGATCCTGATCTATGTTGCGTTCCTGTTCCTGGCCCAGTCCGGGTGGTCGCTGAAGCTCGACAATATCTTTCCCGAAGCGGAAGCGCGGACGCAGGTGCGGGAGGTGGGGGAAGAGGCCCGGCGCGGGATCGAAAGCTACCTTTGGACCCAGACTGTGATCTCGGCCCTGATCACGGTGCTGACCTATGGATCGCTACTGGCGCTGGGCGTGAAAAATGCGCTGTTCCTATCGGCGCTGATTTTCGTGCTGAACTACATTCCCACGGTGGGCTCCATCGTCGCTGCGCTGGTGCCGCCGCTCTTTGCGCTGGTGCAGCCAAGCATGCCGGTCTGGGTGCCGGGCGTTCCGCCGCAGGACACATATATCTACGCCGGAATCGTTCTGGCGGTGGTCAGTTTCTGGCAATTCTCCATCGGTAATTTCATCCAGCCACGTATGATGGGAGAATCACTCAACCTGTCGTCGTTGGTGGTGCTGCTTGCGCTGGCGATCTGGGGTGTGATCTGGGGGATCCCCGGCATGTTCCTGTCCGCCCCGCTGACTGTGTTGATGATGGTGCTGTTTGCACAGTCCGAAGGGACACGCTGGATCGCAATCCTCCTGTCCTCAGACGGCAATCCTCAGGGCAAGGGAGGGCTTCATGGGGAAAGAGTTACAGCCGACGCTGCACAAGATGGTGGAGCGTAAACGCAATTCATGGCAAGCCACAACCACACCGCGATATGAATGACTTGGGCTGTCAGCATTTCAGGAATTTATAAGTGGACTGATGCGCAGATCTTGCGAATAAAATATTTGATACAAAATATAGAATCAGGCCTCCGCGTGCGTCCCCCCACCCAGCCTGCGGATCAAGGCCTGTAGGGCCCGCCGGACACGTCCCCGTTCGGCGGGCCCGTTCTTTTGGCGAAAGCGTTTTGTATCTCGCCAGTGCAACACGGAAGTTTCATTTGAAACGATCAAGTTGAAGGACTAGGTGACCCGCGTTACACCGGAACACCTCCGAATCCTTCATTTCTCCCCGTGTGAGTCGCTCCCATGAACAATCAGACTGTTGCCACCGATCCGCTCGATCAGGTGCTGACGCAGGTCACCCTGGAATCCGGCAATGAAGAGCTGAGCGGCCTGGAACCGGCCGACATCGACGCATTGGCCCGGGGGCTCTGGAACTGGGCATCGGGTTTGCCGGAAGGTGAGCAGGATGTGCGTATTCTGGTCGATGCCGTAGGCGCGTCGGGCCCGCTGGGCCGCAGCATTCTTGAAGCCGCGGGACCGGACATGCCGTTCCTGGTCGATTCCCTTTTGGGCGAGTGCGCCGATCAGGGCTTTGAAGTGCGGACAATGTTCCATCCTGTCGTTCGCCTGGCCGATGGCCGCATGATCTCGGTAATCCAGATTCACCTGCCACGCCTGACAGAGCGCGAGGCAGACCGTCTGGTCAAAGGCGCGCGCCAGACGCTGGAACACACGGCACAGGCAGTCGCAGACTTCAAGCCAATGAAGGAGCGGATGAGGGAAGAGATTCGCCGCCTGTCCCTGCTGGAAGAACCGAAGCATGCCGACACGCACGAAGCCGTGGCGTTCCTGGAATGGCTGACGAAAAATCACTTCGTCTTTCTCGGCTGCCGCGAATACCGGTTCGAAACAGACGCTGAAGGCCGCGTGCTGCCGGAAGAACCAATCATGATCGAAGGCAGCAATCTGGGCCTGCTGCGTGACGAGGATTTGAACGTCCTGTCCCGGGATGCGGAGCCTTTGGTGCTGACGCCGGAGATTGGGGAATTGCTGGAAGAGCCGTTCCCATTGATCGTCGCCAAGTCGACCCTGATGAGTCGCATCCATCGCCGCGTCGCCTGTGACTATGTCGGGGTCAAAAAATATGACGAGCAGGGGCGTGTAAACGGGGAAGTGCGCTTCCTCGGTCTGTTCACGGCCGAAGCCTATGACGAAACGGCACGCTCCATTCCGTTCATCCGCCGCCGTGTGCTGAAAGTCATCGCCTCCTCCGGGGCAACGCCCGGCGGGCACACCGAGAAGGCCATCGCCAATCTGCTTGAGACCTGGCCACGCGATGAGCTGTTCCAGACCAGTTCGAAAACGCTGGCGCCGATGATCATGGGTGCGCTGCACCTGATCGGCCGGCCGCGCACCCGTTTGTTCCTGCGCCGGGACCAGTTCGACCGGTTTGTCTCCGCCATCGTCTACGTGTCGCGCGAAGCCTATGACACGACCCTTCGGGAGCGGATCACCGAAGCGCTGCTGACAGCCTATAATGGCAAACTCATCCGCTTTCAGCCTTATTTCGATACCGGGCCACTGGCACGTGTACACTTCCAGATCGCGATCGACCGGAACCATCCCGAACCGGACGTTGAGGCACTGGAAGCCGAGATCACCAAACTCGCCCGCACCTGGGACCAGGCCCTTCGCGAGGCCGTGATTCAGGCCGATCTCGACGAGGCCGAGGGGGAAGGGGCCCGCGCCTTTATCGGTGCGTTCAATGCTGCCTATCGCGAAGCCTTCACGCCGGAAGAGGCGATGCTGGATGTCGCCATGATGGCACGGCTCAGCGCCAATTCCCCCATCGTGGCCAGAGCTTACCAGACCCCGAATGAGGATCCGGACAAGATCCGGGTAAAGATCTATTCGCGTAACGGATCCATTCCGCTTTCGCGTTGCGTGCCCGTGTTCGAGAAGATGGGCCTGTTTGCGGCTTTTGAAACGGGTTATCCGGTGCGGCCGGGTGAAAAGCCGGTGCCGGATGCGCCGGATGTCTACTGGGTGCACGATCTCTCCATGCGCTCGGAAAACGGTGCGCCGATCGATCTCGATGAAGTGGCGCGTCGCCTTGAGGAAGCCTTTGTCGCTGTATGGAGCGGCTATGCGGAGAATGACGGGTTCAACCGTCTGATCCTGGCGGCCGGGGCCAGCTGGCGCGAGGCGGCCTTGATCCGTACGCTCTGCGCCTACCGGCGCCAGACGGGCCTCGATCAGCCGCAGGAGGTACAGGAAGGGGCGTTGGCCCGGTACCCGGCCCTGACTCGTCTGTTGGTCGACCTCTTCGCAGTTCGGTTCGATCCATCCAAGGATCTCAGCCTGCGCCAGCGTGAGCAAGCCTGCCGTGAAATTTGCGACAGTATCGAAGTGAACCTGCGGGATGTGTCCGCTCTGGCGGACGATCAGGTGTTGCGCCGCCTGACGGACCTCATCCTCGGTGTGCAACGAACCAATTTCTATCAGACGACTGCCGACGGCGGCCCGCACAGCTTTGTCAGCCTGAAGATCGCCAGCCGTGAGCTGCGGGAAGTGCCGGAGCCGAAACCGTTCCGCGAGATCTTCATGTCCAGCCCGAAGGTTGAAGGGGTTCACCTCCGCTTTGGTCCGGTGGCACGGGGCGGCCTGCGCTGGTCGGACAGGGCGGCGGACTACCGCACCGAAGTGCTGGGTCTCGTCAAAGCGCAGCAGGTGAAGAATGCAGTCATCGTCCCCGCCGGGTCCAAAGGCGGTTTCTATCCGAAACAGTTGCCGGATCGTTCAGACCGCAATGCCTGGTTCGAAGGTGGACGGGATGCCTACAAGGAATTCATTACGTCGCTGCTGGAGCTGACGGATAATCTGATCGACGGCGAAGTCACGCATCCTGCGGATACGGTCGTGTGGGACGGTGATGATCCTTACCTGGTCGTCGCTGCCGACAAGGGCACGGCCACGTTCTCCGATACGGCCAATGCCATCAGCCTCGAAAAAGACCACTGGCTGGGCGATGCCTTCGCCTCAGGCGGATCGGCCGGTTATGACCACAAGAAGATGGGCATCACGGCGCGGGGCGCCTGGGAAGCGGTGAAACGCCACTTCCGGGAAATGGGCAGGGATATCCAGACCGAGCCCTTCACGGTCATCGGCGTTGGCGACATGAGCGGTGACGTGTTCGGCAATGGCATGCTGCTGTCGCCAGAAATCCGCCTCGTGGCAGCGTTCAATCACATGCACATATTCATCGATCCGGACCCGGTCGATTCGAAGAAGAATCTGGCCGAACGTCAGCGCCTGTTCGACCTGCCACAATCAAGCTGGGAAGACTATGATACGAGCCTGATTTCCAAAGGCGGCGGCGTGTTTGCCCGGTCTGCCAAGTCGATCGAACTCACCGACGAGATCAAGGCGTTGACAGGGTTGAACGCTGATACCGTCACGCCCGACCAGCTGATCAACGCGCTCCTGAAATCGCAGGCGGACCTGCTCTGGTTCGGCGGTATTGGCACCTATGTGAAAGCGGACACCGAGACCAATGCCGAAGTCGGCGACCGGGCCAATGATGCCATCCGGGTCGGCGCGCACCAGCTGCGCGTGAAAGTGATCGGGGAGGGTGCCAATCTGGGTGTGACCCAGGCGGCCCGGATCGAGTTTGCCCTCTCCGGCGGACGGGTCAACTCTGACGCCATCGACAACTCGGCCGGTGTCGATTCTTCCGACCACGAAGTGAATATCAAGATCCTCGCTGCCGAAGCGATCCGTCTTGGCAATCTGGAAGAAGACAAGCGCAACGCCTTGCTTGCGGACATGACCGACGATGTCGCTGCCCATGTCCTGCGCCACAATTACGACCAGACCGCTGCCCTCACGCTGGCAGAAGCCACGGCGAAGCAGGATCATGAAGCGCTGGAGCGCCTGATGGTGCACCTTGAAAGCCGGGGCGTGCTGGACCGCGCGCTGGAGGGCCTGCCCGATACCGGCGACATGAAAGTGCGCGCCGATCACGGGCAGAGCCTCAGCCGTCCGGAACTGGCGGTGCTGCTGGCCTGGTCTAAGATCACCCTGTTTGATGACCTTGTCGCGTCCGACCTTCCGGACGATCCCTATTTCGAGGACGTGCTGAGGGCCTACTTCCCCAGCCCGATCGACTCCTACCACGAAGCGATGGACAATCACCGCCTGAAGCGGGAGATCATCGCGACGGTGCTGGCCAACCGGTCGCTCGATATGGGCGGCACGATCCCCGTCTTCCGCCTGCGGGAGATGACCGACACGACCGACATGGCCGCCATTGTGCGGGGCCTTGAGGCGGCACGGGTGGTGCTGGATTTCGAAGGCTTCCAGCGCGAAGTCGACGCGCTCGACAATGTTGTTCATGCAGATGTTCAGACGGACCTGCGCCTCCTTGCCGCGCAGGCAATGAGCGCGGCAGCGGCCTGGTTCGTGACGTCCATGCCGAAAGGCACGTTGCAGGAACTTGTGGACGCCACCCACGCCCCGCTCAATGAGTTCAAGGCCTCGCTCGCCGACATCCATACGCAATTCCCGGCGGCGCAGATCGAGCGGTCGACCCGTACGCTGATGCGGCGTGGCGCCCCGGAAGAACTGGCGCGCTGGGCATCTGCCATGAGCCTGTTTGCCCAAGGCCTCGTCGTGGTGGACCTGGCTCGCGAGACCGGTGAGAAAGTGCCCGTTGCGGGTGAGTGCTTCTTCCAGATCGGCGAAGCGCTACGCCTCGATCGCCTGCGGGTTACCGCTTTGGATGGCTTGTCCAAGGCCGGCTTCTGGGACCGTGTCGCCGGGCGCCGCCTGATTGTTGAACTGGTGCAGACGCAGGCCGATGCGGCGCGCGATGCCCTCGCGGCGGGCGGGGCAGCGGCCTGGCTGTCCAAGCATCAGGATGGTCGCCGGGACCTGCTGGCGACGCTCACGGAACTCGGCAGGGAAAAAGCCTGGAGTTTTGCGAAATTTGCACTCGCCGCCGATGCCGTGCGCCATTTCATGAAACGCTAGACATAAACTCGCGCCAAACAAAAAGCCCCGCATCCGGTAACAGATGCGGGGCTTTGATTTGTGGTGCTGACGGATCAGTCTTCCGAGAAGATGGCCTTCACATCGTCAGCAGTGGCGGCCCGGAGGGCACTGCAGTTTTCACCGCGTTCGACACCCTGCGCCAGAGAACGCTCATAACCCGGCATCAGGTCGGCCTGGCTTTCAAAGAAGGCTTTGGCGTCTGCCACATCTTCCGCCGTGCAGAACGCGCTGGCCATCTTCGGCATCTGAGGCTTCCGGATCAGCGGGATCTTCGCCACGATGCTTGCGAAATTGTCCTTGATCAGTGGCCAGACGGTCGACTGCGCCTTCTGGTTCGCCAGCGAGTAGTTGTAGATCGAGTAGAGTTCGTTGCCTGAGACCTCGTCGCTGAGGGACAGTTTGAACAGGTCGGCCACGATGTCCGGCGTGGCTTCGCCAGCAATGGCGGAGAGGATGATCACGCGTTCTGTCTGGTTCTGCGAGGTCCGCACGAAGTCGATTGCACCCCGATAGAAATCCCAGTCGCCATTCTCGACGCCCGCTGCGACCGCAGCATAGAGGTCTTCTGAGGGCAGGGCGGCTGGATCCGCGTCCTGGCCGATTCCCATATAGGCTTTGCCGCGTGCCGCGACTTCCGCGCGATCATCGGCGCGGTTCCCGTCTTCCAGCAGCAGGCTCCAGAGCGACGGGGCGAGCAGGCGCTCCGAGGTCGACAGTGCCGGGGCCGGGCGTTCGGAGAGATAGGTCCAGACCGGGCCATAGGTTGTCTCGATCCAGTCGGCGAGGCTGGCCTTGCCGTCTTCGTCCAGCATGGCCTTCAGCGAACCGATTTCGCCGATGGAGGAATAGATCGCCGCTGCCGACCCACCGGCCGACGTTTCCAGTGCGGACACGAGATCTGCCGCGCTCAGCTTGCCAGCGTCGAACCCGGCGCCGATGGAATCGAGCAGCATCATCTGCTCGGCCGGGCTGAGCGAGGCATAGTTTGCCTGCAGGGCTGCGGCATTGTCCGCATCGGTCTCAAACCGCCAATAGCCAGCACCACCGGCATTCGGTATCACCCAGTCCGGGCAGGCGTCGAGCGTGATTGTGTTTGTTTTCGCTGATAGCATCTGGCGGACGACACGGTCGCCGGAGGCGTCATGGATACGCGCTGCGAACGGGATTTCCCAGGTCTGGGCATCCGTGTCGATCCTGGAGCCGAGCGGCGCGTAGCGGCTCTGTGTGACCGAGATTTCACCTCCCGTGGGCGCAGAACAGCTCACAGTCACATCAAGGAACGGGATGCCCGGCTGGGAGATGAAGGAGGTGAATGAGGACACGACGCCCGGCTGGCCGGAGCCATCGGCCAGACTCTGCATGAAGTCCTGCGTTGTGGCCACGCCATCTTCGAAGCGGCGCATGTGCAGGCGGATGCCATGGCGGAACGTGTCTTCGCCCAGATAGGTCTCGAACATGTTCAGCACCGCGCCGCCCTTGCGGTAGGTGATGGAATCGAACGCGTCGCCGATATCGCCATTTGTCAGGATCGGGTTGCGGATCTGGCGGGTCGAGATGAGGCTGTCGGTCGGCATCGCGTTGAGGCTGGAATTGATCGGGCCCAGGGACCAGTCGCCTTCTGGGTCGATGGCATTCATCGTCTTCGTGCTGATCCAGGTCGCGAAGGCTTCGTTCAGCCAGATATCGTTCCACCAGGCCGGCGTGACCAGGTTGCCGAACCATTGGTGGCCCAGTTCGTGTGCGTGGGTGCTGTAGATGCCACGGCGCCGCGCCAGAGACGTACGGTCGTCGATCAGCAGGGCGGCTTCGCGGTACACGATGGCGCCCGCATTCTCCATGGCGCCATAGGCAAAGTCTGCCGCAGCGATCAGGTCCAGTTTTCCGTATGGATACGGATAGTCGAAATAGGATTCCTGCCACTCGACCATTTCGTCAGTGATGTCGAGCGCGTCCTTGAGCTTCTCGCCTTTGCCGGCTGGCGCGAAGGCGCGTAGGGGAACGGGTTCGGGGCGCAGGTCCGTTGCCGGGATCGGGTCGGCCACGACCTGGTCATAGGGCCCGACCATGATGGCAACGAGATAGGACTGAAGCGGCCGGGTGGTTGCGAAATGGTGGCGGACGAGGCCATCGCCGAGGTCTTCCGCTTCGGTTTCAGCGCCGTTCGCGGCGACTTCCATTTCGGCGGGCGCGGTCACGGTCAGCGTATATGGGGTCTTGAAGCGCGGCTCGTCGAAGGAGACGAACATGCGGCGCGCGTCGATGTCTTCGAACTGGGTAACGAGATAGGGAAGGCCGCCTTGCTCGACCTTGTAGAGGCCGGCAAGGTGGAGATTGTACGGCGCTTCATATTTGAGGACGAGCGTCGCATTGCCGGCCGGAAGCGGCGCGTCGAAATCGATACGCGCAACCCCATCCGGTGTCTGGTCTCCGGTGAATGTGGCGCCGATTTCCATCCCGTCCGGCAGGACCGCCTTGATCGAGGAGACCACCGGGCCAAGGGCGTGCAGCCAGATGCGGGAATGCGGCTTTTCCAGAATCAGATCGATCTCTTCATACCCGGTGAAGGTCGCCGCATTCGGGTCCGTCACCAGATCGAGCCGGTAAGCCGTCGGGCGGACACCGGTCGGCAGCTGGCCTCTCGGAATTTCAGCCTGGAGAACCGGTGCCTGCGCCGCAGCGGTCTCTGCTTCAATGGATGCCGCGGCGGAGTCGGCCGGCGTGCTGCAGGCCGACACAAGAATGACGGACGCTGCGCCTGCGAGGAGAGCGGTTGCAAATCTGGTTTTCATGGGAGGCAGTCTCTTTGGTCAATTCTGAGGCTGTTTTTGAACCACAGCTTTTTCCGTTCGGATAGACGTTCTTTACTCCTGTGGATTAATTATCGTCGGCAGGCTGCAGGAGGCTTGCCTGCCGATGACCCGACTTTACCACTGGTGCCTGGACCCGGCCGGACGGCTGGTGCGTCTGTGTCTGGCCGAAAAAGGGCTGGATTTTGAAACAGTTGAGTCCTCTCCCTGGGCTCCGCATCCCGATCTGCGCCTGCTCGGCCCGGGCGCCGTGGCGCCGGCATTGCTGCAGGAAGGGCCTGATGGACGTATCGTCGCGGTGGGCACGCGGGCGATCTGCGAGTTCCTGGAAGAATCGGTCGACAGCCACCACTTGCTGCCACCGGATCCCAGCCAGCGCGCTGAAGCGCGGCGCCTGTGGGCGTGGGTGGAGGAGGGCTTCGAGGAAGTCACCGACACGCTGCTGACCGAACGGGTAATGCAATGGGTGCGGCGCGACCGCCAACCGGATTCGGAAAAGCTGCGCCGGGGTGCACACACACTGCGCGGTCGTCTGACCTTCCTGAATGCGCTGGTGGAGACCCATGGCTTCATCGCCGGGCGGGACCTGACGCTGGCCGACCTCGCGGCAGCGGCGCATCTGTCCGCCTGCGATTATTTCGGCGACATCCAGTGGGAAGCGGTGCCGGACCTGCGCACCTGGTATGCGCGATTAAAGTCGCGGCCGAGCTTCCGTCCGCTGCTTGCCGACCGGCTGGATGCCGTGCGACCTTCTCCGCACTATGCCAACCTTGATTTCTGATCCGGCGGGCCGCGCCGAATTTGCCAGGCAACAGGCCCTGACGCTCGGTTTCGATGCGGTCGGCATCGCGCGGGCGGATGAAGCCTGGGCGGCGTCGGAGCGGCTGGAGGCGTTCGTCGAGGCGGGCCGGCACGGCACCATGGACTGGATGGAGACGACGCTGGAGCGGCGCCGCACGCCGGTGTCGATGTGGGCGGGCGCTAAGTCCGCCGTTGCCGTCGCGCTGAATTACGGTCCGGACCATGATCCGATGGAGACGCTGAAACAAGCTGAGGCCGGGAACATTTCCGTCTATGCGCGGGGGAGGGACTATCACGATACGCTGAAGTCCCGCCTGAAACAGCTCGCCAGGGAATTCGTCGCGAAAACCGGGTCGGAGGTGAAAGTCTTTGTCGACACTGCGCCGCTGATGGAGAAACCCCTGGCGGCAAAGGCCGGGCTTGGCTGGCAGGGCAAGCATACGAACCTTGTCAGCCGGGAGCTTGGCTCCTGGTTCTTTCTCGGCGTGATGCTGACCGATGCGGACCTCGTCCCCGATGCTCCCGAAGCGGACCATTGCGGCAGCTGCCGGAACTGCCTCGATGTCTGCCCGACCAAGGCCTTCCCGGCGCCCTACCAGCTCGATGCGCGGCGGTGTATTTCCTATCTCACCATTGAACACAAAGGCCCGATCCCGGAGGAATTCCGCGCGGCCATGGGCAACCGGATCTATGGCTGCGACGACTGCCTGGCTGTCTGCCCGTGGAACAAGTTCGCAAGCGCGGCCAGCGAAGCGGCCTTCCATGCGCGCGCCGAACTGAAACTGCCCGGACTCGACGAGTTGGCGGCGCTGGACGATGCGGCTTTCCGCGAAGTGTTCTCCGGCTCGCCCATCAAGCGGATCGGGCGGGACAGGTTCGTGCGCAATGTCTGCATCGCGATCGGGAATTCTGGCGGGAACTCCGGCGCCTCCCGGTTCGTTCCGCTGCTGGAGGATCTGTTGCAGGATGCCTCTGCGCTGGTGCGCGGGGCGGCTGTATGGGCCCTCTTGCAACTGGATGCGGAGCGGTTCTCTCTCGCGCGTTCACAGAATGTGGCCGGGGAAACCGACCCCGATGTGCTGAGGGAATGGAACAGAGGCGCATGAAAAAGCTCCGGCAGAAAAAGCCGCAAGGCCGCAGCCTGATAGATTATCTGGGCTGGGCACTGAAATTCGTGCTCGGCCTGTTCGTGGGCGTGCATATTTACGCCCTCGTGCTGAAGGCGGCGCCGGTGCCCGGTACGGTCCTGATGGCGCAGCGCGCGATTGGCGGTGAGCAGATCAAGCGCAACCTGGTCTCCATCGACGATATCTCTCCCAACCTGGTCCTCGCTGTCATTGCGGCGGAGGATACGCGTTTCTGCCAGCATACCGGCCTCGACCGTGACGCGATCGAAAAGGCGATTGACGAATACAAGCGGGGCAAGGGCTTGCGTGGCGCCTCCACCATCACTCAGCAGACGGCGAAGAATGTCTTCCTCTGGAATGGCGGCGGCTTTGCCCGCAAGGGCGCCGAAGCCTGGTTTGCGACCTTCATCGACGGCATGTGGGGCAAGCGCCGGGTGATGGAGGCCTATCTGAACGTTGCCGAATGGGGCGACGGGATCTTCGGCGCCGAAGCGGCGGCCCGGGCGCGGTTCGGCAAGTCCGCCGCTGAGCTGACAGAACGCGAAGCCGCGCTGCTGGCAGCGGTTCTGCCGAGCCCCAACAAATGGCGCCTTGACCCGCCGGGGCCTTATGTCTCCCAGCGCGCGGGCACGCTGCAGGCCCGCATGCGGGTGGTCCGCTCCGAAGGGCTCGCATCCTGCGTACTGGACGAGCAGGCCGTGCGCCGGTCCGCTCCGAAACGGCCAGCAGACCCGAAGCCGTCTGCGCCGGAGGAGATCGGCCCAGAGGTCCAACCTGAAACGCCTGCCGCGCGGCCAGGCCTGCCGGATTTGCCGCCTGTGCCGGAAGAGGGCCCGGAAGCGCTGCCGCAGGATGAGGCGGTAACCGAGTCCCCCGATGAGTTCGACAGCTTCCTTCAGGACGCGCAGGACAGGTTCGGGCAGGAGACCACGCCCCCGCCCACCGCAGAGCCGGCGCCAGAGCTAGAGCCTGAGCCGGAGGCGCCGGACAATGCGTTCGGTCCAACGGATCTGCGGCCGCGTGCGGAAACGCCAGACTGATCGCCCCCGCCAGAACCTGCGATGCCCGTGAAGGCGCTTTGTGGGTGAACTGAA
>NZ_AWFE01000012.1:0-1025 GCF_003263315.1 Hyphomonas sp. GM-8P | reverse complement strand
CTCAACTGGTCGAAAGACCATCAATAGGAGCTAATCCCACATGAAACGCCTTGCCCTCATCCTCCTCGCCTCGACCGCCCTTGCGGCGTGCGAGAGCTTTCCGGCCGCTGTCGGCCCCGACATCACACTGGATGAACCAGACTATGTCGAAGACCTCTATCTCGCCCCTGACGTGGAAGAGACCGATATCGCCGACGCGGACCTTGTTCCAACGCCGGTTGTCTACCGCACCTATACGCCGACAAGTGTCACGGGCGCGATGCCGGGCCAGTTGAAGCCCATGCCGACGGAGGCAGATGCGCCATCACTCAAACCTTACCAGGCCATCGAAACGGCGAATGGTAAGGCGGCGATCGAGCCTTCGCTCGACAATTACATGAACGCGATCCAGGTCTATCCCTACACGGTCGGCGCGCTCTATCAGGTCTATTGCGCGCCGGAACAGGTCACCGACATCGTCCTGCAGCCGGGCGAGGAACTCGTCTCGGTCTCTGCCGGCGACACGGTGCGCTGGGTCCTCGGGGATACGGTCTCCGGAACGGGTAGCGAGGCCCAGGCGCATATCCTGATCAAACCGACACAGGCGGGCCTGAAGACCAACCTCATCATCACGACGAGCCTGCGGGCCTACCATCTTGAGCTGAGGGCATTCGAAGAAACCTATATGGCGGCCGTCTCATGGCGCTATGCCGACCAGCAACTTGTGACGCGGGTGGCGGGTTCGGCGGCAACACGCGCATCGTCATCGCCGGCCGGATTGCAACTCGAGCGGCTGAAATTCCGCTATGACCTTGAGGGCGACTTTCCGCACTGGCGGCCGGATCGCGTGTTCGATGATGGCCGAAAGGTCTATATCCAGTTCCCGGCACGGCTCGACCAGGGTGAGGCCCCGGCCCTCTTCGTCATTGGCCGGGACGGCAAGTCCCAGCTGGTCAACTATCGCATGTCCGGAGACTATTATGTCGTCGACCGTCTGTTCGCCCGCGCGGAACTCCGCCTCGGCGAAAAGCGCCAGGATGTCGTGA
>NZ_AWFE01000011.1:0-1028 GCF_003263315.1 Hyphomonas sp. GM-8P | reverse complement strand
CGAAGCTGCGGGAGGTGGAGGTTCGCCTCGCTCGCGGTGAAACTGCAGCTTCGGCGGCGCGCGCCGTCGGTGTGACCGAACAGACCTATTATCGCTGGCGCAAGGAATACGGTGGCCTGCAGGTCGACCAGGCCAAGCGGATGAAAGAAATGGAGAAGGAGAACGCCCGGCTTCGGCGCGCAGTCTCTGATCTCACGCTGGACAACCAGATCCTTCAGGAAGTCGTGCGGGGAAAGTTCTGAGCCCTTCGCGTCGTCGTGCTGCAGTCGATCACGTGGTGGAAGGGCTTGGTGTCTCAGAGCGTCGGGCCTGCCGCGTGATAGGCCAGCACCGCTCGACCCAGCGCAAGCCAGGAACGCCGCGCGGCGATGAAGGCAGGCTGACCGAGGCGGTCATCCATCTGGCCGAACGGTTCGGTCGGTATGGGTATCGCAGGATCACCGCCTTGCTCCGCGCCGATGGATGGCATGTGAATGAAAAGCGGGTCTATCGCATCTGGCGACGTGAAGGGCTCAAAGTACCAATGAAACAACCGAAGCGCAGCCGCCTCTGGCTGAATGACGGCTCCTGCGTGCGGCTACGGCCAACGCACAAGGGGCATGTCTGGTCCTATGACTTCGTGCAGGACCGCACGCATGATGGAAAGGTCTTCCGCATGCTGTGCGTGATAGATGAGTTCACCCGCGAGTGCCTCGCCATCCGTGTCGAACGCAAGCTCAACTCTCGGGACGTGCTCGACACGCTGGGCGAGTTGTTCGTCCATCATGGCCCGCCAGAGCATATCCGTTCCGATAACGGCCCGGAGTTTATCGCCAATGCCTTGCGCAACTGGCTTGGCCGGATCGGTGTGAAGACGCTCTATATCGAACCGGGTTCGCCGTGGGAAAACGGCTACTGCGAGAGCTTCAACTCCAAGCTCAGGGACGAGTTGCTGGCGCGTGAAATCTTCTACGATCTCAGGGAGGCCCAGATCCTGATCGAAACCTGGCGGCGGTATTACAACACCGCGCGCCCACACTCTTCTCTGG
>NZ_AWFE01000010.1:0-1029 GCF_003263315.1 Hyphomonas sp. GM-8P | reverse complement strand
CTCAACTGGTCGAAAGACCATCAATAGGAGCATTCCTCATGAAACGCCTTGCCCTGATCCTCCTTGCCTCGTCTGCCTTGGCGGCATGCGAAACTCTGCCCGCATCGCGCGGTCCCGACATCACCCTCGATGAACCGGACTATGTCGAAGATCTCTATCTCGCCCCGGATGTGGAGGAAACAGAGGTCACGAACACCGAGCTGGCCCCGGAACCGGTCGTCTACCGCACCTATACGCCGACCATCGTGTCGGGGGCCGTGCCCGGCCAGCTGAAGCCCATGCCCACAAAGACGGAGGCGCCGTCTCTCAAGCCCTACCAGGCGATCGAGGCTGCGAACGGAAAGGCCGCGATCGAGCCGTCTCTCGACAATTACATGAACGCGATACAGGTCTATCCCTATACCGTGGGCGCCCTCTATCAGGTCTATTGCGCCCCGGAACAGGTGACCGACATCGTCCTCCAGCCCGGTGAGGAGCTTGTCTCCGTTTCGGCCGGCGACACGGTCCGCTGGGTCCTGGGAGACACGGTCTCGGGCACAGGCGCAGAGGCGCAGGCCCATATCCTGATCAAACCGACACAGGCCGGCCTCAAGACCAACCTTATCATCACGACGAGCCTTCGCGCCTATCACCTTGAACTCCGCGCGTTCGAGGAAACCTATATGGCGGCCGTCTCCTGGCGCTATGCCGACCAGCAACTGGTGACGCGGGTGGCGGGTTCCAGCGCGGCACGGGTTGCAACCTCCCCTTCGCCAGCCGGACTTCAGCTCGACCGGCTGAAGTTCCGGTACGATATCGACGGGGATGCGCCGCACTGGCGGCCTACCCAAGTGTTCGATGACGGCCGCAAGGTCTATATCCAGTTCCCGGCCCGTCTCGACCAGGGCGAGGCCCCGGCGCTGTTCGTCATCGGCCGGGACGGCAAGTCCCAGCTCGTCAACTATCGCATGTCCGGCAACTATTATGTCGTCGACCGCCTGTTCGCCCGCGCCGAACTGCGCCTCGGCGAAAAGCGCCAGGATGTCGTGA
>NZ_AWFE01000009.1:0-1115 GCF_003263315.1 Hyphomonas sp. GM-8P | reverse complement strand
ACCAGTTGAGGCCGTGGACGTAGAGGCCGAGAGGATTGGCCCGGAGGGCCTCTTCGGTGCGGGGCGGGTCAATCACGATCGAGAACACGCCGGTATGGTTGGACTGGCCGGTCTCAGTGCCGTTGCGATATGCGGTCTCGCGCCAACGAACCGTGAAGCTGTCGTCTGACGCGCGCACGACGCTCGTCACATCGACTGACACGGAGCGCCGTCCGAGATCCGCAAATGGATCATTGTCGCGGGCATAATCATTGAGCGTGGCTGCCGCCCGGTCGGTTGCATAGGCATAGGCCTTCAGCCAGTTCTGCCGGACCACGACCGGATCGATGGAGATGGACCGCGTGTTCTTCACAAAATCTGCGAGGTGGAAAGCAATCTGCGCATCGGTCGGCTCATAGCGCCCATCGGCCGGGCCGACGGCGCGCACGGCGCCTTCACCGGTCAGTTCGACTACGTAAGGTGTGACGAAGGACTGGGTCGAGCGCCAGACAAGACCGCCCGCGAGCACGAACGACAAAGCGATGCTCCCAAGCGCCGCCAGCCGCCAGTTGGCCGCCTGCACGCGGGCAGAGCCGATCCGGTCATCCCAGGCCTGCGCCGCGCGCTGGTAGGGTGTCACAGGTTCCGGTGTCTCGCCATAGCGGGTGGATGTTCGCTTCCAGAGCTTCATGTCAGTCCTCGTCATTCTTCAGTTGTATCGATGTGCCGCCACCGGGACGGTCGCCGTCGCGCACGGCTGAGGCCGCCATCATGCCGGCATCGCGGGTTGACTGGTCGCGCCGGATACGCCGGGCCCAGTCAGGGGAAGAATTCTGTCCGCCATTGGTCGGACCAGCGTTCGGCGCGCCCGTGCCGCCCGTTGCCGCGAAAGCGGCGCGGGCTCCCGCCTGATGGCGCTCATGCGGATTGCCAAAGGCGCGCCGGGCAAAGTCTTTAGCGCCGGACGCAGCGGCGCGAACACCTGCGCCCGCGACACCGCTCATGCCCGCCATGGCGGCGCCGGCGCCGGACTTTCCGGAAGCGGCGGCGTTCATCTGGTAGGCAGTCCGGGCGCCGCCTGCCATGGAGGCTGCTGCGCCGACGGCGCTGCGCGTTCCGCCAGCTGCGGCGCCAAT
>NZ_AWFE01000008.1:0-1132 GCF_003263315.1 Hyphomonas sp. GM-8P | reverse complement strand
GGCAACGCCGACCTGTTACCCGACACTATGAGGGCTTCGAAGGCGCGAGCCTCTCTGAATACGCGTCCTTCGAAACCGTGTGTGCGCTGGCCGAGTTTGTCGGTGAGCATGGCCAGCTTGGCGCGAAGGTCTATGGCTATTTCGGCAATGACCTAGATGAGGCCGTCGCGGCCTTCGAGGACTATGCCGGGGAATATCGCTCTGCGGCGGACTTTGCCGAAGAACTGGTGCGGGAGTCCGACACTGAAATCCCGTCCTCGCTCGACTACTACATCGACTGGCAGGCCTATGCCCGCGACATGGCGCTGAATGGAGAGATCCTCGTCTTCCAGACGGGCTTCGAAGAAGTCCATATCTTCTGGTCGCGATAGGGGAGGGCTCATGTCATTTTCGGAACGCTTTGCATCCTTTGTCTGTCCCGGTGACGCTATTACGTGCGAGGCCCATGGATTAACGGGAACCGCCCTGATCGTGCCGGACGATTGTCCTGACGCGCCGGATCAGCGTCAGGACGGCTTCTGGCCATCGCTCTATATCAACGATCCGGGCTTTATCGGCCCGGGGCCGATCCACCGCGAGCGCCTCGCGAAGGCGAAAGCGGAGGCTGCGCCATCATGGAAGCATGGCGTAAGGGTGACTGGTTCTATTGCGGGATTGTGCTTTCGGTGTCGTTCGAAGGGATTGAGCTTGCGCGTCATGCGGCGAGCCTCTGGGGTGTCGAGGCGAACTATCCGGGATCGGGCAATGCCTACCTGACCGAGGTGGCAGACGGGCTGCTGTCCGAAGCCCTGAAAACGACCTGCGAAGCCGCCGAGCGGCTTTGCGTGGCTTATCATCAAGCCCGGACGGCTTTTCGCATTTGAGTTCAAGCATGTGGAAGCGGGTGCCAGCGCGGTTCGCCACCTGAGAATGCTTATCGAAAATTCGCCCGTCTCAAGGTCGCGCAGACATATCCGGACACATGTCAGCGGGTTGGCTTTTCAGTTCCCCGGCGGCCGTCTTTAACCCCTTTTTCCCGTCTCTTGCCGTATGACCTAGACGCGCTGACCCGGCCCTGAAACCGGACGGACGAAGAATTTTCCCCGGCGCTTTGCGCCTTCTTCGCGCAGCATGTGTGGACACCCCCGCGGTC
>NZ_AWFE01000007.1:0-1220 GCF_003263315.1 Hyphomonas sp. GM-8P | reverse complement strand
TGACCTGAGACCCTCGCGTCCCTCATTCATTTCGAGAGTCTAGCCCTTTCATAGTCCATGGTTTGAGGTGTGGCGAGCGCGTCGGGAGCGGCGCTCCCAACATGCACGAGCGACCGGCGCGCTGCGGGCGTCAGCCCGCCCAGCGATGAGTGAGGCCGGTGGTGGTTATAGTCATGTCGCCAACGCCCGAGGATCTTGCGGGCATGAGCGAGGCTGTCGAACACTTCTTCGTTCAGGCACTCATCACGCAGCTTGCCGTTGAAGCTTTCGACGAAGCCGTTCTGCTGCGGTTTGCCCGGGGCGATATAGTGCCAGGCGATGCCGGTTTGGTTCTGCCATTCGAGGATGGCGCGACTGGTCAGCTCCGTCCCGTTGTCTGAGACGATGGTTTCGGGCCTGCCATAGAGACGGATGCAGCGATCCAGTTCACGGGCCACGCGGGCGCCTGACAGCGATGTGTCCGCCACCAGTGCCAGGCACTCGCGCGTGTAATCGTCGATCACGTTCAGCATGCGGAACCGCCGGGCCGGCCCAAAGACATCGGACACGAAGTCGAGGCTCCAGCGCTGCGACGGACCGTCCGGAACAGGCATCGGTTCGCGTGTTCCAGTCGCGCGCTTGCGGCCACGCCTGCGTTTCACCGACAACCCTTCCTCCTTGTAGAGGCGTCTGAGCTTCTTCTGGTTCATCACGATACCCTCTCGTGCCAACATCACTTCGATCCGGCGATAGCCGAACCGGCGACGTGTCGCTGCGATCTCTCGCATGCGTTCGCGGATCTCAGGGTTGTCTGGTTCGGGCTCTCGCCGGACAGTCTTCGGATCGACGCTGACCAGTCGGCAGGCGCGGCGCTGGGAGATATCGTATTTATCAATCACCTTCAGAGCCGCAGCCCGCTTCAACTGGGGCGTCGTCAGTTCTTTCCCAGCAAATCTTTCAGGATCGAGTTGTCGAGCATGCTGTCAGCCAGCAGCTTCTTCAACCGCGCGTTCTCGGTCTCCAACGTCTTCAGCTTGCGGGCGTCCGATACGTCCATCCCGCCATACTTGGCCTTCCACTTGTAGAACGTAGCCGAACTGACCCCGTGACGCCGACACACGTCTGACGTGGCCATGCCTCGCTCCTGTTCTGCCAGGATCGCGATGATCTGTTCCTCGGTAAATTTGCTCTTGCGCATTGTCTGTCTCCGTTGCGACAGACTCTCCATTCAAATGCGGGAC
>NZ_AWFE01000006.1:0-1252 GCF_003263315.1 Hyphomonas sp. GM-8P | reverse complement strand
CGAAATGGACGCGCTGATGCAGGACAAGCGGGTGGCCCCGCCGGTGCTCGCGCACCTCTTCACGAAACTTGAAGCCAGGTTCGATGGCCGGCCGACAATGCTGATCCTCGACGAGGCCTGGCTGTTCCTCGACCATCCGATGTTTGCCGGGCGTCTCCGCGACTGGTTGAAGACACTCCGCAAGAAGAATGTCTCGGTCGTGTTCGCGACACAGAGCCTGTCGGACATCGCGGCAAGCGCGATTGCGCCAAGCCTCATCGAAAGCGCACCCACGCGAATCTTCCTTGCCAATGCGCGGGCCGAGGAGCCCTCGCAGCGCGCAGCGTATGAGAGCTTCGGACTCAATGCCCGCCAGGTCGAATTGATCGCACGGGCGACGCCGAAGCGGGACTATTATGTTCAGACACCGGACGGCAACCGCCTGTTCGATCTGGACCTTGGGCCTGTCGCCCTCGCCTTCTGTGCTGCCGGGTCGAAGGCCGACCAGAAGCTGATTTCGGACGTATTGGTCACTTCAGGACCGGACCGGTTCGCGCCCGTCTGGCTTGCAGCCCGCGGGCATCACTGGGCTGCAGACCTGATCGGAACGGAAGGAGAAATGCCATGCGCCGCCGAATGATCGCCTTACTGCTCGGGTCGGTCTCATCGTTGAGCCTCGCACCGCTTCCGGCAAACGCCTTGCTCGGTGTCGGCGATGTCGTCATTGATCCGACCAATCTCGTCCAGAATATCCTGACGGCCACGCACACACTCGAACAGATCAATAACCAGATCCAGCAGCTGCAGCATGAAGCCCAGATGCTGGTAAACCAGGCCGAGGACCTGAAGCGCCTCGACTATGCCTCTATCGAGCACTTGAAACGCCTGCTCGAACGGATCGAGACGCTGATGCGCGAAGCGGGCGAGGTCACCTACGAAGTCGAGAAGAGCGAGCGCCAGTACCGCGAAGCCTTCCCGGACTCCTATGAAGACCTCAGCAATGAAGAGATCGTCGCCGAGGCCGCCGACCAGTGGCGGATCAGCCGCGACGCGTTCCGCGCCTCGATCCAGGTCCAGTCGGGTATCGTGACCTCGATTGCAGACGCGCGAGAGACCCTGACCGACCTTGTGGGCGAGAGCCAGGCCGCCACGGGCAACCTGTCTGTTGCCCAGGCCGGCAACCAGCTCGTCGCGCTTTCGGTCGAACAGCAGATGCAGATGCAACAGCTGATGGCCGCGCAGTACCGGATGGTGGCGCTCGAAGAATCGCGCC
>NZ_AWFE01000005.1:0-1252 GCF_003263315.1 Hyphomonas sp. GM-8P | reverse complement strand
CGAAATGGACGCGCTGATGCAGGACAAGCGGCTCGCCGCGCCCGTGCTTGCACATCTGTTCACGAAGCTCGAAGCCCGGTTCGACGGCCGACCGACCCTGCTCATCCTCGATGAGGCCTGGCTCTTTCTCGATCATCCGATGTTTGCGGGACGCCTGCGCGACTGGCTGAAGACGCTGCGCAAGAAGAACGTGTCCGTCGTGTGTGCGACGCAGAGCCTGTCGGACATCTCGGCCAGTTCAATAGCCCCGAGCCTGATCGAAAGCGCGCCGACCCGCATCTTCCTCGCCAATGCACGGGCCGAAGAGCCTTCGCAGCGCGCAGCCTATGAGGGTTTTGGCCTCAATGCCCGCCAGGTCGAACTGATCGCACGGGCGACGCCGAAGCGGGATTATTATGTTCAGACTCCGGAGGGCAATCGCCTGTTCGATCTCGACCTCGGGCCCGTCGCGCTCGCCTTCTGCGCTGCCGGTTCCAAAGCCGACCAAAAACTGATCTCCGAGATTCTTACTGCTTCAGGTCCGGACGGGTTCGCGCCGGCCTGGCTTGCGGCGCGCGGACTCCATTGGGCGGCAAACCTGATCGGAACAGAAGGAGACGTGCCATGCGCCGCCGAATGATCGCCATTCTTCTCGGATCCGTATCCTCGCTTGTCGGACTGGCGCCGCCTGCAAACGCCCTGCTCGGCGTGGGCGATGTCGTGATCGATCCGACCAACCTGGTTCAGAACATCGTGACAGCCACCAATACGCTCGAACAGATCAATAATCAGGTCCAGCAACTCCAGCATGAGGCCCAGATGCTGGTGAACCAGTCCGAGGACCTGAAGCGGCTCGACTATGCCTCGATCGAGCACCTGAAGCGCCTGCTCGAACGGATCGACACGCTGATGCGCGAAGCGGGTGAGATGACTTATGAAGTCGAAGAGTCCGAACGCCAGTACCGCGAGGCGTTCCCGGACTCCTATGAAGACCTCTCCAATAAGGAAATCCTTGTCGAAGCCGCAGACCAGTGGCAGATCAGCCGGGAGGCCTTCCGGGCCTCGATCCAGGTCCAGTCCGGGATTGTGACCTCGATTGCGGACGCGCGCGAGACGCTGACAGACCTTGTTGGTGAGAGCCAGGCGGCGACCGGGAACCTGTCCGTCTCCCAGGCCGGCAACCAGCTCGTCGCGCTCTCGGTCGAGCAACAGATGCAGATGCAGCAATTGATGGCCGCGCAATACCGGATGGTGGCGCTCGAAGAATCGCGCC
>NZ_AWFE01000004.1:0-1268 GCF_003263315.1 Hyphomonas sp. GM-8P | reverse complement strand
AATAATGGACCACTTTCGTGGGGGCAGACCAAGGTGTCCTTCCCCCTTAAACCTGGGCCAAATTGATCTTAGTAATTTTGGCGTTTCAGGAAGGATTGAAGATGGCTCGGAAGCGGTATTCGGATGAGGACGTTCTGCGATTGTTACGTGAGATCGAGCTGTCTCTGGCGGACGGTCTGGATGTAATGGGCGCCTGTCGCAAGGCAGGGGTGTCTGATGCGACTTACTATAATTGGCGTAAGAAGTTTGGCGGTGTGAGTAAGTCCCAACTGGCGGAGAAGAAAGCTCTGGAGAAGGAGAACGCCCGGCTCAAACGGATCGTGGCCGACCTGGAGTTGGACAAGCTGATCCTCAAAGAGACGCTTGATTATGTAAAGCCAAAGGCCTGAAGCCAGCCGATCTGCGTCAGGCCGTGATCCATGTGCGCCAGAAGCTCGACACCTCTGAGCGGCGCACCTGCAGAACGGTCGGCATGGCGCGCTCTACACAGCAGTACAAAGCGCGTAAGGCAGACGAGGACGAGGCTTTACGCTTGGCGCTGATCCGGCTCGCCAAACAGTATGGCCGCTACGGCTATCGTAAAATCGCCAGGCTGCTGAGCCTCGAAGGCTGGCGGGTCAATCACAAGAAGGTCGAGCGGATCTGGCGTGAGGAAGGCCTGCAGCTCCCACAGCGCCATAAGAAACGCAAACGGCTCTACCACAAGGATAGTTCTGTCATCCGCCTCAGACCACAATACCAGAACCATATCTGGAGCGTCGACTTCGTGCATGACAAGCTGAGCTCCGGCCGACCCTACAAGATGCTGACCGTGCTCGATGAATACACCCGCGAGGCACTGTGTGTACATGTCCGTGCCAGGATGGGCTCAGCTGATGTTCTGGAGGCGCTCTATCCGCTCCTGCTCAGGCATGGAAAGCCTGATCATATCCGGTCTGACAATGGCCCGGAGTTTATTGCCGAAGGATTGCAAGACTGGCTAACCAAGGTCGGGATCAAGCCGCTTCGCATCTATCCGGGGAGCCCTTGGGAGAACGGATACAATGAGCGCTTCAATGGAACCCTGCGCCGCGAAATCCTGAATGCCGAGTGGTTCACCTCACTCGATCAGGCTCAAACCGTTATCAATACCTGGCTCAGACAGTACAATCGTATCAGGCCTCATCAGGCGCTCAGTATGCGGCCACCGGTTCCAGAAACCCTTACGCCAACTGGCCCATAACAAGGGGGCTGGACACCCTTCTTTGCCTTGTTTTTGTTTCTGAATA
>NZ_AWFE01000003.1:0-1270 GCF_003263315.1 Hyphomonas sp. GM-8P | reverse complement strand
AAGGAGAGGCCCGATGGGCAAGGCAAAGTTTGAGCGTAACAAGCCGCACGTGAACATCGGCACGATCGGCCACGTTGACCACGGCAAGACGACGCTGACGGCAGCGATCACGATGGTTCTGGCGGAAGTCGGCGGTGGTGAGAAGCGCTCGTATGAAGACATCGACTCGGCGCCGGAAGAGAAGGCTCGCGGTATCACGATCAACACCGCGCACGTGGAATACGAGACGGCCAACCGTCACTACGCCCACGTCGACTGCCCCGGACACGCTGACTATGTGAAGAACATGATCACCGGTGCTGCCCAGATGGACGGCGCGATCCTGGTTGTGAACGCAGCTGACGGCCCGATGCCGCAGACTCGCGAGCACATCCTTCTGGCCCGCCAGGTCGGCGTGCCGGCGCTGGTCGTGTTCCTGAACAAGGTTGACCAGGTCGACGACGAAGAGCTGCTCGAGCTCGTCGAGATGGAAGTGCGCGAACTTCTGTCGTCCTACGAATTCCCGGGCGACGACATTCCGATCATCGCCGGTTCGGCGCTGGCGGCTGTGGAAGGCCGTGACGATGCGATCGGCAAGGACAAGATCCTTGAGCTGATGGCGGCTGTCGACGAGTACATCCCGACGCCGGAGCGTCCGCTGGACAAGCCGTTCCTGATGCCGGTCGAAGACGTGTTCTCGATCTCCGGCCGCGGTACGGTTGTGACCGGCCGTGTGGAGCAGGGCATCATCAAGGTTGGCGAGGAAATCGAGATCGTCGGCATCCGCCCGACTGTGAAGACGACCTGTACGGGCGTTGAAATGTTCCGCAAGCTGCTCGACCAGGGCCAGGCTGGCGACAACATCGGCGCCCTGCTGCGTGGTGTGGACCGTGAAGGCGTTGAGCGCGGCCAGGTTCTGGCCAAGCCGGGCTCGATCACGCCGCACGCCAAGTTCGAAGCCGAGGCCTACATCCTGACCAAGGAAGAAGGCGGCCGTCACACGCCGTTCTTCACGAACTACCGTCCGCAGTTCTACTTCCGTACGACGGACGTGACGGGCATCGTGACGCTTCCGGCTGACAAGGAAATGGTCCTGCCGGGCGACAACGTGAAGATGGACGTCGAGCTGATCACCCCGATCGCCATGGACCAGGGCCTGCGCTTCGCGATCCGCGAAGGTGGCCGCACGGTCGGTGCCGGCGTCGTCTCGGCCATCAAGGACTAAGTCCTGAAGGCAAACGCCTCATAGAACCGAAAAGGCCGCCCAATCCGGGCGGCCTTTTTGCTTTGG